>JADKKK010000010.1 GCA_016720545.1 Myxococcales bacterium | reverse complement strand
GCTCGATGGCCAGGCTATTCTCGTAGACGGACTCGCCGTACCCCGGGCCCAGGTGCCGGTGCACCTCGACAGCCGCCTCCACGGCACGTCGTGCTGCGTCGTCCACCGCGGGCGCGACGTTGCGGGAGCCGCCCCATGGCCCAGGGCTACCTTCGCGTTCGCTCATCGTGTTATTCATGTCCTGCCGCGTCTCGACGTCAATGTCGCAGCCTTCAGTTGGCGCTTGCTCAAGAGCGAGAACCCGCTCCAGGCGTCGAAGCAGCTCAAGGCGTGGGTCGAGGCCGGTCTCCTCGAGGTCGACAACCCCAGCGCTGCGAAACAGCACCGACGCTACCGCTTGCCGCGCACCGAGGCGCTCGACCTTCTTATCCGGGGGCTTGAGAAAACAGACTCAGCTTGAGACGAAAGGTTAGCAATTTTAGCATATTATGGAGCCGCATGTTATCCAGCGACCTCCTTAGGACCCGCCAGACCGGTGCCGATCGTCCGCAGGTTCAGCGGCAGCCCGGGCGGCCGCCGGCGGCGCGCGGAGGCGAGCCGTGACGTCAACGAGAGGCGCATCGTTTGCGGGGCCCACGCTCGTGCGCGTCCCTCCCAGCAAGCTCTCTGCCGTTATCCTCGAGCTTGCCGCGCCGATGCTCGCGCTCTACGCGCCGCTCCCCACTCTGGAGGAGGCCCGCGGCGTGCTCCACCTCGTCATCGTGCTGTGGAACGCCAACGTCATGGCGGGGCCGGTCTGGGACAAGCCCGAGCACCGAGAGGCGCTTGGCGTCGCGCTCGCGACCTCGCTGCCGCCGCCCGTTTCGGCGATGCTCGAGGCGCTCGACCGCGCGTGGCACGAGCGCTACCGAGACGATCCACGGGTCGTGGGCGAGTGGTCGTTCTCCACCGACGAGGCAGGGGGCCCCACGCTCGTGTGCACCGCCTTGTTGCCCAGAGGGGTGACGCCTTCGGCGGATGGCGCGCGCGCGGCGGACGCCAGGACGACGAAGAAGGGCGCTGCCCGTCGCGGGAAGAAGTGACCGGAAGCGAGTGCCGCCGATCGACGTCGGGTCCCGCCGAGCGCTGCGTCGGATCGCGGGCCTAAAGGGAGGGATGCGCCTGCTTCAAGACGGCGGTAGCCTCGTGCCCCATGTCCTCGACTGCCTCCCTCAAGCCCTGGCGTGAAGTCATCTCCCCTCACGAGGACGTGCTCGAGGGGAGCTTCCAGGAGGCCGCATTTGCTGCCGATCTGACCAAGGTCGTCATCGGGATCGCGCCGCCAGAGTACCAGGATCCGGCGCGGTTCTTCGAGCGCACGGTGATCACGGAGGGCATGAGCCTCCTGCTCCAGTCGGTGGTGAAGCGCCTCGCGGGCGAAGGCGGCGATCCGGTCATCCAGCTCCAAACTGCGTTCGGCGGCGGCAAGACGCACACGATGATGGCGGTGCTGCATGTGGCCTCGGGCAAGGTCGCCGCGGCGGATCTACCCGGTGTGCCCGAGCTGCTCGCCAAAGCGAAGGTGAAGGAGCTTGTGCGGGCCCACGTCGCGGTGCTCGATGGCAACGCGCTTTCCCCATCGCAGCCGCGCACGCATGCCAGCGCCACCAGCACCGGCGGGAGAGGCGGGAAAGCCGTCACCACGAACACCTTGTGGGGAGAGCTCGCGTTTCAGCTCGGCGGCGCCGACGGCTACGCCCTCGTCGCGCTCGCCGATCGCGACGGGACCTCGCCGGGCAAGGACGTGCTCGCGACCCTGTTCGAAACCCACGGTCCCGCGGTCGTCCTCATGGACGAGGCGGTCGCCTATCTTCGGCAGTTCGAGTCGGGCAAAAGCTACGCTGGCGGCACGTACAACTCGAACCTCTCGTTCCTGCAAGCGCTCACGGAGGCCGCGTCGCGCGTGCCCACGGCGATGGTGCTCGCGTCGCTCCCCGAGAGCCGCATGGAGGTGGGGGACGCGCTTGGAGTGCAGGCGCTCGACGCCATCCAGAAGGTGTTCGGGCGCATCGAGGCGGTGTGGAAGCCCGTGGGCGCGGACGAGGCCTGCGAGATCGTGCGTCGCCGGCTCTTCGGGCCGGTGACCGACACCCGCGCCCGGGACGCGGCATGCCGCGCGTTCGCGACCATGTACACTGAAGATGCCGACAAGTTTCCGCCCGAGGCGCGCGAGGCCGCCTACCTGCGACGGCTCGAAGCGAGTTATCCGGTGCACCCGGAGGTGTTCGAGCGCCTCTATCAGGACTGGTCGTCCCTCCCGAAGTTCCAGCGAACGCGCGGCGTGCTCCGGCTGATGGCGCGGCTCGTTCACTCGCTCTGGCGCGAGAACAACCGCGATCTGCTGATCTTGCCAGGCTCGATTCCCCTCGACGATCTGAGCGTGCGCAACGAGCTCATCAAGTACCTGCCGGCGGGCTGGGAGCCTATCGTCGACAAGGACATCGACGGCGCGAACGCGTCGCCGCGCACGCTGGACGACACGACGCCCGCGCTTGGAGGGATGCAAGCGTGTCGTCGCGCCGCGCGCACCATCTTCCTTGGCAGCGCGCACTCGGTGGGCGGGCAGTCGGTGCGTGGCATTGGCATCGAGCGAGTGCGCCTCGGGAGCGCGCAGCCCGGGCAGGCCGTGGGAAAATACGACGACGCGCTCCGACGGCTCGGCGATCGTCTCCACTACCTCTACGCTGGCAACGACCGCTACTGGTTCGACCTGCGCCCGAACCTGCGGCGCGAGATGGAAGAGCGGATGAGCCGGTACGAGAACGGGCTCCACGTGACCCCGGAGATCGAGGCGCGCCTCCAGAAGCTCGTGAAGGTGCCGCTATGCTCGGCCGTGCACGTGTTTCGGGACAAGAAGGACATCCCCGACAAGACCGATCTGCGCCTCGTGGTGCTCCCCCCCGAGCACCCGCACAAGTACCGGGACTTCGCGAGCGCGGCCGTGCGCGCGGCCAGCGAGATCTTGACCAAACACGGCGACAAGCCGCGCGAGTTTCAGAACCGACTCCTCTTCCTCGCGGCCGACGTGGGGGCGCTCGGTACGCTCCGAGACCAGGTGCGACGCGTCCTCGCGTGGCAATCGATCGTGGACGACGCCGAGGAGCTGAACCTCGACAAGCACCACGAGAAGGAGGCCAAGAAGAGCCTCGATGAAGCGCAGAAGCGGGTCGAGGGCAGCCTGCGCGAGACCTACCGCATGCTGCTGGTGCCGATGCAAGACGCCGACGGCGGGGAAGGCGTGGGCACAGTCGTGTGGGAGGACGACGCGCTCGCCCTCCAGGGCTCCACCTACGAGAAGGCGATCGAGCTGGTCACGCGTGAGCGAGAGTGGGTCGTCAAGGGCTGGGCGCCGGCGCACCTCGCGACCCTCCTCGAGCGGTGGTTCTGGAAGGCCGATCGCCCGAGTGTGTCGGCGCAGAAGGTGTGGCTCGACACCTGCCGGTTCCTCTACATGCCGAGGCTGCTCACCGCGGACGTGTTCCTCGAGACCGTTCGTGAGGGCGCCGCATTCCGTGATTTCTTCGGGTACGCGGGCCGGGCGCGGGCGAGCGAGGACGAGGCGGACGAGCGCGGCGTGGCTTACGACGGCCTGCTCTTCGGCGCGCGTGGGACGGTCCACCTCGACGAGGCGTCTGTGCTCCTCCGCCCGGACGCCGTTCCGGCACCGAAGGTCGCGAAGCCAACCCGAGTGGCGGACGGCCTTACCCCTGTTCCGGAAGGAGACGAGCTACCGCCGCCCTCCGGACGCATCGGGCCGGCCCGCCCCGCTCGCAGCCTGACGCCCGCGCCGCACGCGATCGCGCGCCGCTTTCACGGGACGGTCACGCTCGATCCCAACGACCCCATCTCCGGGTTCGCGCAGCTCGTGGAGGAGGTGCTCCAGCACTTCAGCGGCCAATACGGCACGAAGGTCACCCTCTCGGTGGACCTCGAGGCCACGCGCAAGGAGGGGTTCGACCTCAAGACGATGCGCATCGTGAAGGAGAACGCCAAAGCGCTGAAGTTCAAGACGGCCGACTTCGAGGACGAATAGCGCAAGACTCCCGCCGTCCCGCGCCCGTCTCCCCTGCCCCGCGCCCGTCTGCCCCTGTAAGATCCAACCCATGGCGAGCCCCCGATCCTCCGTGAAGCCCCCCAAGGACAAGCCCACGTCGAAGAAGGCGAGCGGGCTCCCCGCCGCGCTCGTGGCCAACGCGAAGCGCGCGAGCGAGGCCGCGCGGGCGCGCAGAGACGCGCGGATCGAGGCGCTCTTCACCTCCATCCAGGACCGCAAGCGCACGCTCGCGGGGGCGTTTTGGGACCTCGGCCGCGATCTGCTGGAGCTCCAGGGAATGGAGGCCGAGGGGGCGCTCGGCTTCGGCACCTTCTACGAGCTGTGCCGAGCCAAGTGCGGACTCTCCGAGGCGTTCGTCTCGGGCGCCATGCGCATCGCCACCGAGCTCACGCGCGCGGCGGCGATCGAGCTCGGCTCGCAGCGCCGGGCGCTCGCGTTCCTCGATCTCGCGCGCGCCACGCCGGAGGACGACAGCGCGACGCAGCTCTTCGAGCAGGGGCTCGCGCGCGGGAAGGTGCGCCTCGCGAAGGGCGCCTCGGCGCGCCAGGTCGAGGCGGCCGCGAAGGCTGTGCGCGGCGACGTGCGCGAGCAGGCGCCCGCGGGCGACAGGAAGGCCAGCAAGAAGCCCGTCGGCAACACGACCACGAGCGACGAGCGCGCGGTCGCGACCAAGCTCGCGAAGGGGCTCGCGCGCGCGGGCTTCAAGGTCGAGGTCCGCGCGGTCGCGACGCGGCCTGGCAAGCCGTGCACGTTCGCTGTGCGGGGGCTCCCGGCGGCCGCGTTCGGGGTGCTCGGCGCGCTGCTGGCGGCGGAGTAAGCACCTCCGGCGGTGCTCCGAGGCACAGCCGGCGGTGCCCGCCTCGGCACCTCCGCGCTCCTCACGCTTCACCCGCGGGAAGGTCCGCGGCGCTCTTCCGTACAGAGGGAACGATGGACACCAAGCGCTACGAGTTCTCGGAAGGCTCTTCCAACAAGTTCTGGCAGATCGCGCGGGACGGGGCCTCCCTCCGGGTGACCTTCGGCAAGATCGGCACGGCCGGGCAGGCGCAGCTGAAGGAGCTCGCGAGCGAGGCCGCGGCCATCGCCGAGCACGACAAGCTCGTGAAAGAGAAGACCAAGAAGGGCTACGTCCTCGTCAGCCAAGACGCCGCGCCCGCGGGCCCCGCTCCGGTCGCGAAGGTGAAGACCAAGACGCCGAAGGTCGAGGAGGAGAAGCGCGAGGAGGCCCCCGAGGCCGCGCGCGAGGCGCCGATCGCCGAGGCGCCGATCGCCGAGGTGCCCGCCGCGCCGCCGCCCGCGAAGCAGGGCGACTACGTACTCGAGGAGCGCTACGTGGGGGAGGGCTTCACGATCTCCGACGGGTCCTACGCGGCCCTCGCCGCGGCCTGGTTCGCCCCTGGGATGCGTGCGGCGAAGGAGCACGTGGCGTCGCTGAAGGCGGGGCGCTCGAAGACGCTCGCCGACCTCCGGCCCGCGGTCGACCAGGTCGTGGCGTTCCTCGAGTCCGAGGGCGAGACCACGCTCGGCGTCCCCGCGGGCGCGCTCCTCCTGCGCTCGGGGCTCGAGCCGTTCGTCGTGCCGTTCCTGGTGGCGCGCTTCGGCGTCGCGTTCACCGTGGAGGCCTACGAGGCGGCCCACACGCTGCGCCTCGAGGGCGACGGCCCGGCCACCTCGGTCGAAGAGGGAGGGCACTACCTCCTCCCCCAGTCGGCGCGCGCCCTCGTGGCGTGCGAGGCGCGGGTCGAGCCGAGCGCGTGGGAGGCCGCGCTGGCCACGCTGCGGGCCACGCGAAACGCCGAGACGAGCCGCGCGCGGCGCGCCGAGTACAACATCGTGCTCCGCGACGAGGGCTTCGTGGCCGACGACCTCGCGCAGAACCGCGCGAACCCCGACTGGCAGGTGACCCAGTTCGTGTTCTTGGCCACCCGCGATCCGGCGGTGCGGAGGGAGCTCGCCGAGGCGGTCGGCGCGAACCTCGTGCTCGAGGTGGCGGGTGTCGCCGGTCAAGACTGGATCTTGCCAAAGATCGCGACGCACAACTGGCTCATCCGGACGCTGTCCGACCTCGAGACGGTGGCGGGAGCGCGGTGCATCGCCAACGATCTCACCAACAAGCGGACCCACGAGGACGTGCGCGAGTACTACGCGAAGCGCCCAGACCTCGCCCTCCGCGCGCTCGTGCCCATCATCACCGCGGGCGGGAAGCTCGCCCCGTTCGTGAAGCCCGTCGTCGAGGCCACGGTGGCCGCGCACCCCGCCCTGCCGGCCATCGTCGCACCGCTGCTGGACGCGAAGTCGCGCGCGTACCTGCTCGCGGAGAAGCGGCCGGCGCTGCCCGAGGCCAAGGCCGACGCCCTCCCCGAGGCCCTCCGCAGCGAGCCGACGCCCGGCGCCGATGGATTCCAAAGAAGCTCGCGGCGCTCCCCGACTTCGCCGTCGATGCGATCAAGACGGCGCCGATCCGGCTCCGCGGGACCGAGACGGTGCTCCCTTCGAGCGCCGTACAGCGCCTCTGCCAGGCGGTCCGTTACGTGAAGGATGCACCCATCCTCGCGGCGGCCAAGGCCGCGGCGGCGCCGAAAGATCTCGCGGCGTTCGCCTGGGAGCTGTTCGAGCGGTGGCAGGCCGCGGGCGCGCCCAACAAGGAGCCGTGGGGGTTCACGGCGCTCGGGGTGCTGGGGGACGACGACACGGCCCGCGCGCTGACCCCGCTCATTCGCGCCTGGCCGGGCGAGTCGCTCCACGCCCGCGCGACCGTGGGGCTCGACGTGCTCGCGAGCCTCGGCACCGACGTCGCGCTCATGAACCTGCACGGCATCGCGCAGAAGCTCAAGTTCAAGGGGCTCCAGGAGAAGGCGCGCGAGAAGATCGCGGCGGTGGCCGCGGCGCGCGGGTTCACGGCCGAGGAGC
The DNA here is from genome assembly GCA_016720545.1 of Myxococcales bacterium. Lineage (NCBI taxonomy): Bacteria > Pseudomonadati > Myxococcota > Myxococcia > Myxococcales > Myxococcales bacterium. Next base: position 183,310 of record JADKKK010000010.1, on the reverse strand, counting down.
TGGCGGACCGCTTGGTGCCGGACTTCGACCTCGGCGACGAGGGCGGCGACGTGCTCGACTTCGGGCCGCGCGCGTTCACCATTTCGTTCGACGAGTCGCTGAAGCCGCGCCTGAAGGGCCCCGACGGCAAGGTCCTCGGCGATCTGCCGAAGCCTAGCAAGAGCGACGACGCGGAGAAGGCCACAGCCGCGACGGAGCGATGGAAGGCGCTCAAGAAGGACGCGAAGCTCGTAGCGTCGGGCCAGGTCCTCCGCCTCGAGCTCGCGATGTGCGACGAGCGTCGCTGGAAGGCCGATGGTTTCCGCACGTTCCTCGTGGAGCACCCGCTGGTCGTCCACCTCGTGAGGCGCCTCCTTTGGGGCGTGTACGAGGGCGCCGAGCTCAAGTCGACGTTCCGCGTGGCGGAGGACGGGACCTTCGCCGACGCGAAGGACGCCGCGGTGAGCCTCGCGGCCGACGCGTCGGTTGGGATCGTGCACCGCCTGTCGCTCGACGAGGCGTCGCTCGCGCGCTGGAGCGTCGTGTTCAGCGACTACGAGCTGATCCAGCCGTTCGACCAGCTCGGGCGACAGACCTACTCGCCGACGGCCGCCGAGATCGCGGCGAAGGCGATCGACCGCCTCGGCGACACTGAGGTGAAGACCTCACGCCTGATGGGGCTCGAGGCCCGCGGCTGGCGGAAGGGCGCCCCGCAAGACGCCGGGTGGGTGTGGGACATGTGGAGACCCCTCGGGGACGGGCTCGTCGCGACCTTCGGTCTCGACGGGGGCTTCTGCATGGGCGCCGCCGACATGAACCCGACGACGCAGAAGGTGACCGCCGTCCATTTCCACCGCGGTGACGACAGCAAGGCCATCGCGCTCGGGAAGATCTCGCCGATCCTCCTGAGCGAGCTCGCCCGGGAGCGCGAGCAGCTGCGAGAATAGTCCCTGAGCGCCGGCCGAGAGAGCGACTCTCCCCGGGCCTCGCGCGCTCAGGGATAAGGAAGTGCCATGTCCGACGACGACCCGTACCACCACGGAATGCGGAGCCTCCAAGACCTGCGCGAGACGCGACCCCTCGCCGATCGGCTGGCGCAGGTCACGCTCCGCGCGGCGTTCACCGACGACGACCGCGCGTTCATCGAGCGGTGTCCCATGTTCTTCATCGCGACAGCCGATCACGAGGGCCGGCCCGACTGCTCCTACAAGGGCGGCGTGCCCGGGTTCGTGCGGGTGGTCGACGCGTCCACGTTGGCCATTCCCGACTACGACGGAAACGGGATGTACCGCACGTGGGGCAACGTCGTGGTGAACCCGCACGTCGGGCTGCTCTTCCTCGACTTCGAGCAGCCGAGGCGACTCCGCGTGAACGGCACGGCGCGAGTGAGCGCGGACGATCCGCTCCTCGCCGAGTGCCCCGGGGCCGTGTTCATCGTGCGCGTCGCCGTCGCGCAGATCTTCCCGAACTGCCCGCGCTACGTGCCGAAGCTCGCGCTCGTGGAGCCCTCTGTGTACGCGCCGCGCCCGAACCACACGCCGCCCGTCCCCGCGTGGAAGACGTTCGAGGCCTTTCGCGACGCGCTGCCGGCGCGCGATCGCCCGTACGACGACGAGACGTAGCGAGGCCGCGAACAGAAATCGTTCGCCGCGACGCAACGGCCTCGTGAAGCCCGTCGAGAGCGCCATCGAAAGGTGGTGCGTCGATGAAGAAGGTCGCTCTCGTCCTCGGTGGGGTCTCGCTCGGTCTGCTCGCGGTCGCCTGCTCGGGCGGCAACGACGAGCCCGCCCCGTTCACTGAATCGCCGCGCTCCGTGCAGCAGCGGCTCGCGGCGATGACCGGCGCGCGCTGGGAGATGGATCCCGGGGCTTCGGGGAAGCCGCGCCTCTACTACGCCCTCGACGACGGCGACGCCGTGCTCCCGAGCGCGAAGGACCCGAAGGAGCTGCTCGCGTTCCTCGAGCCGGTGCGCGAGGGGCTGGGCCTCAGCGGCAGCTTCGCGAGCGAGCTCGATCAAGGCGCGGTCGCGACGGAGGCCGCCCCGGACCGCCTCGCGACGATGGTGTTCACCCAGCACGTGCCCGGCACGGCCCTGCCCGTGTTCGACTCCGCCTTCGTCGCGGGCGTGCGCCCCGACGGCAGCCTCGCCTTCGTCGACGCCGCGGTCGCCCACCACCTCGATCGTGTGCGCACCACCCCCGCCTTCGACCCAGCGAGCGCAAGGGAGAAGCTCCACGCGCTCGGCTACGGGGGCTTCCCGGGGCACGAGCCGACGCTCGGCGTCGTCGCGACGGATCCCGACGTCCCCGCGCTCGCCTACCGCACCGTCGTCGACAGCCCCGAGGGCAGCCGGCAGGTCGACCTCGACGCGCTCACCGGGGCCGTGCTGGCCGACGCGCCGAACCACGGCGGAGGCGAGACGGTGATGGCCTACGGGGGAGAGGAGGCGTATCAGGACAGCGACCCCAAGAAGCGTCGCGACGCCCGCTATCCCGTGGAGATGTCCACCGCCGGCGGACAGCCGACGCTCGCGGGCCCTGGCCCCCTCGGAGACATCGTCACCACCACCTACGGGCGCGGCTCCCCCGCGGCGATCGTGGGAGTGAGAGAGCCGAGCGGCACGGTTCGATTCGACTTCAACGCCGACGCCGCCGACGTTCGCGCCGGCTTCACGGAGCAAGTCGCGGTCAACGCGTTCTACAACACGAGCCGATCAGCCCGATACTTCAAGGACGCCTTCGACCTGTCGACGTGGATCGGGGGGCGGACCACGCTCAAGATTCATCGAAACTCGATCGCCACGGGCTCGGGCGCGATCTCTGGGCTCGGGAACGCCTTCTTCGACTCGGCCGACGCGAGCATCTCGATAGGGGACGGCGTCCTGAACCACGCGGGGACGGCCTGGGAGGTCGAGTCCCCCGCCACGAACATCGACTTCATGGCGCACGAGTACTCCCACGGGGTGATCGCGACCGTCACCTCCGGGAAGTCAACGGGGTACGTTCGTTCGGCCCTTGGCTACGCCGGCGAGCAGGGCGCCATCAACGAGGGCATCGCCGACATCTTGGCTTCGTACGCCCAGGCGGTCATCACCCAGAACACCGGCGGGAGGTTCGGCTTCGCGGAGAACTTGCGCGCCGACAACAAGCCGCTTCGGCACTTCCTCCATCCCTCCTGGGGCACCTCGGGCGGCGCCGTTCATTACTCGAAGATCCGCCCCTTCAACAACGCTCATGACAATGGGAACGTTCACTTCAACTCGCTCATCGTCACCCAGGCCTGGGCGCTCATGGCCTACGGCGGGTTCAACGATCACAGCCACCTCGGAGTATCCGCGGAGATTGGCCTCGAGGCCGCGAAGTGGCTCGTCTACAACGTCCTGCACGCGCTCGGCCCGGGCGACACGATGCGCACCTTCGCCGACAAAATGATCGTCTACCAGATTGGCAAGCAGGTTAGCCACCCGACGCGCACGGACGTCCAGCCGCTCTGGGCGAAGCACGCGATCATTTGCGGGTGGGCGGCGGTGGGGGTGATCCCGCCCGAGCAGGCCAAGCTGTTCCACAACGTCACGTGCCCGGCCTCGACGAAGGCGTCCCCGTCGTGCGCCGGCAAGGTCGACGGTGTGTATTGCGACCCGCGACCCGACCTCGACTACGCTTCCTACACGTGCGATCGCGGGTCGATCAAGGCGGGGGCCCAGTGCGCGCGCGGGCAGTTCTGCTACCGCACGACAGGGAGCTTCGACTCCAAGGCGAGGGTCGATGAGCGCGGCGCCATGAAGTGCTTCGCCGAGCCCCAGCTCGACTGACATCATCCGGCCCTTTCCTCGCGTCCCCCGTCAACGCTCCCTATCGAGACACGCCATGCTCGCGAGCTCGTTCATCGACCGAGCCCGCCGGCGAGCGAGCGAGTGGGAACTAGCCTCCCAGCGCGAACGGCCTACACGAAAGGATCGACGTGCGGCGTGGGCGCTTGCGTCACGTATTTCACGCGCACCACCACGCGCGCGAGGAACACCGCCGTGGCGAGCACGAGCGCTCCGCCGAGCGCCGCCTCGAGCTCGACGCGCGCGGCCCACCGCGAAGTGGTCCACGCGAGGCTGGTCGCGAAGGCCAAGGTGGCGCTCAGGGCGAGCCGCGCAGCGCCGCCGAGCCCTCGCCCGCCCGCCCCTTCCCGCTGCACGCCGAGCGGGCGCGTGAACCGCACCAGGAGGGCGAGCGCCGCGAGCGCCCAAGTCTTCGCGAGCAAGAGGCACCCGCCAGCGAGACGGGCAAAGAGCGACATCTTGTCGACGCCACCCGGCAGGCGATACCCCCCGAAGAAGAGCACCACCAGCACGCCGGACGAGAAGAGCAGCCCCACGCGGTAGGCGGCGTCGGCGCTCGGGCCGTGCTGCTCGCCGCGCGCGCGGGCTCCGAGGAGCGCCTGCGCCACGACGCAGGTGACCACGAGGGCGAGGGAGAACGGCGAGCGGAACGCGTTCCACTCCCAGGGCATCGCGCCCTGGCCACGCACCGCGTCGATCCCGCGGAGCGAGCCGCTCGCGCTGACCGCCACGACGAGGGCGAGCCCGAGGGGCAGGAGGAGCAGCGCCGTGCCGCCGAGCGCGCGAAGGCGGGGCAACAGGCCGCGTTCTTGGCCCACCGCGACCGTCAGGCTCGACGCCACGAAGGCGACGAAGAGGAGCAGCACGTCGACGTCCTCACCGACCAGAGTCCCCGCGCCCGGGAGGGCGAACAGCGCGGCCGACGACACGGCCAGCACGGCCGGCGGGAGCCACGCGAGCTCGCGGCTCGGGCGCTCACCGAGGAGCCCCCGCGAGGCTGCGCGCGCGAGGGCGCTCAGGCGGAAGGGACGCGTGAGGGTGTCGCGCTCGCGGAGCCTTCGCACGCGGCGCGCGATCGCGAGCTCGGCCCGCCCCAGGCGCCCCTCGAACGGCGCCACGAAGGCCACGACGAGCGCCACGGCGAGGCCCATGAGCCACACGATCCAGGAGAAATCACGGGGCAGCGCGCGAGAGAGGCCGACGAGAGAGAGCTCGCGCGTCTCCTCCTTGCCGCCACCCCGCCGGAACGTGAGCGAGACCTCGCGAGCGCCGCTCGCGCGGACGTCGGCGACGCGCGTGAGCCGCACTCCCTCGAAGCCGGTGAGAAGATCGCCCTTCACGAGCCCCGCCTCTTCGCCGCGCGAGCCGGGCGCCACCGCCTCGACCACCAGCCCGGGCCCCGCGGCGGTCACCTCCAGGCCGAGGAACGCGAGCACGCCCGCGCCCTCCTTGTCGGCGCGAGCGGCGTCGTCGGCGCCGAGGCCGGCGGGGAACACGTCGAGCACCACGCCCTGGAGGGTCGCGGCGATCGGCGGCGCGCTCGCGCTCTGCGACGCGAAGACCACCTCGACCTCGCCGCGGAACGTCGTGTGCTCGGCGCGCGCCGGTGCCGGCGAAGCTCGCGAGCAGCTCCTCGGTCACGTCGATCTCGATGCGGGCCTGCCCGGACACGGTGCCCGTGGCGCCGAGGCGCGCGCGCTCGGGCGCGTGCCCAGGGCGGTAGAGCGTCCCGCGGAACGTGAGGTGTGCGGGGCGGCCCTGCGGGAAGCCTGCGCCATGGACCTCGAGCCTGTCGCCGGACTCGAGCTCGGCCGGCGTCACCTCGTGCACCTCGATGAGGCGCAGCGGCAGATCGCGCTGGCACCCCAGCGCGCCGAGCGCGCAGAAGAGCGTCACGAGCGCCACCCCGAGCGCCGACCACAAGCCGTGAAGGCGGGGGGAGAGGCGCGAGGAGCGGACCATACCCACGTTCTAAACGGGGGCGCCCGAGTGGCAAAATTCCTGGTGATTCCGCGCCCCACGCGGGGGATTTCTGCGCGATCCCGAGGCGCCCCGGGCCCCTCCGGTGGTAGGGTATCCGCCCATGGCGGACTACGCGGTCATCATGGCGGGCGGCGCGGGTACGAGGTTCTGGCCGGCGTCGCGGGAAGCGCGCCCGAAGCAGCTCTTGCCCCTCGCGGGCGGCGCGGGCGAGTCGCTCCTCGCGGCGACCGTGAAGCGGCTCGCGCCGCTGGTGCCGCCCGAGCGCATCTACGTGGTCACGGCCGAGCGCCTCGCCGAGGCGACCATCGCCGCCCTGCCCGAGGTGCCCCCCGCGCAGATCCTCCGGGAGCCAGCCCCCCGCAACACGGCGCCATGCATCGCCTGGGCGACCGAGGTGCTCCTCGCGCGCGATCCCGACGCGGTGGTGGCGGTGCTGCCGAGCGATCACCACATCGCCGACGAACCGAGCTTCCGCGCGGTGCTCGAGCGCGCCTACGCCACGGCGCGCGAGGGCGCGTGCACCACCGTCGGCATCGTGCCCACGCGCGCCGAGACCGGGTTTGGGTACATCGAGCTCGGCGACGCGCGCGGCCCGCACGCGCGCGCCGTCGCGAGGTTCGTGGAGAAGCCCGATCGCGCGCGCGCCGAGGGCTACGTGGCCGGCGGCAAACATCTCTGGAACGCGGGCATGTTCTTCTTCCGCGCCGACGTGATGCGCGGGCTCCTCGAGGCGCACCTGCCCGTGATGGCGGATTCGACGCGGGCGATGGTCGCGCGCGGCACCGCGGAGGCCGTCGCCGAGGTGTTCCCCACCCTACAGAGCGTGTCGATCGACGTCGGCGTGATGGAGCAGGCCAAAGACCTCGCCGTCGTCCCGGGCGACTTCGGCTGGAGCGACGTCGGGAGCTGGCAGAGCGCATGGGAGCTCGGCGCCCAAGACGCGGCCGGGAACGTCCTCCCCGCCGGCGCGTTCACGGTCGACGCCGCACGGAACTACTTCGCGAACCTCGGCTCGGGCCGCGCGAAGCACGTGGCCTTCGTGGGCGTGTCCGATCTCGTGGTCGTCGAGACCGACGACGCGGTGCTCGTCGTCCCACGCGAGCGCGCGCAGGACGTCAAGCTGGTGGTCGAGGCGCTGAAGAGCGCGGGCAGAAAAGATCTGCTTTAATTGACCAGCGCCCGGGCGCGGGTCTGGCTCAGTGCGCGGGGTGCCCCTCGCGCGCGAAGCGGTCGAGCGCGTCGAGCATCTCTTGGGTGGGGCGCATGACCTGGGTCTGGCCGCCCTCGCCGGGCATCGCCCAACCCCAGGTGCCGTCCTCGAGGGGGACGCGGGTGACCTCGCCCCGCTCTTCGGCGTGCATCATCATGTGGGCGATGTGCTCGGGGCTCGGGGGCTTCGGTCCGATGCCGGCGAGCTTGCGCGACGCGGCCTGCTGGAGGGCGCTCTTCTTGTTCTTGGCCATGGGGGTTTCTTTCGTCGACTCGCGGGCCGGCGGCAAGGACTTTCTGGCCGCCTTTCCGGGCCGACCTCAGTCGGTCGGGGCGTCCGCGGCGGCGTCGCCTGCGCTCGCGTCGCCCGCGTCGGCGTCGCTCACGCTCGCGTCGCCCGCGTCGGGGGGCTCGGGTGGTGGAGGCGCTTGCCCGCACACGATGGTCGCCGCGTTCGGAGGCGGGCTCCACACTCCGCAGCCGAACTTGTCCACCGAGTGCGTCCACCCCGGCTGCTGCGGGTTGAGAACGACGCCATCGTTCCCGATGACGCAGGTGTCGTCCGCGGACTGCTTCGGTCCGTTGCGAACGAGCGTGCAGCCGGTCTTGACGTCGGGGCAGCACCCGAACGGGTTGCCCGAGTCCGGCCCCGCGTCTTCGGTGGTGCCTTGTGGGGTGCTCGCGCTGCACGCGGCGAGCGACGCCACGACGAGGGCAGCCATGACGAGCGACCGGGCGGCTCGGCGGAGAGGGGAGTGCATGCCCCATGGACAGCAAGCGCCAGGCCATCGCGCAGCCGGATGAAACGTGCGCCAAGACGCGCCCGCGCGTGGGTCAGCTTGCGCCGCCCCGCGGCGGCACCGCCAGACTCACCCCCACTTCGCCAACGTACCGCCCCGCGCGAAGAGGCGATCGACCCGGGCGGTCACGTCGACGTTCTCCACCAGAGGCGGCGCGTGGTGGGGCTTGTTCCGCGCGTCGATGAGGAGGGGGCCTCGGCAGCCCCACGCCTTGTGCTCGGTGAACGCGCGGACGCCGCTCACGTCGACCGCCGGGTTCGAGCGCGTGAACGTGACCCAAAGAAAGTTCGCGAAGGTGCGCGCGAGAAACTCCGCGTCGTCCACGACGACGATGAGCGGGAGCCCGCGCAACGCCGCCTCGGGCAGAGCGCCGAGCGCGCCGGCGAGGGTCTCCACGTCGCGCGGGCTCGTCCACGGGGCGGCCTCGAGGGCGATCACCCCGGGGCACACGAGGCGCGCGGCGCGCACGAGCGCGGGCCACGCGACGTCGGCGCCCACCTCTCGCGCGAGCTCACGGCGCTTCGGACCGCGCGCCGCGACGACCACCTTGGAGCCGCGCCCGAGCGCGGTGCCGGAGTAGTCGAGCGAGTCCATCGTGGTGTTCACGTGAAAGTGGAGATCCCGCGTGGGGTCGATGCGCTCGAGCACGTGCTGCAGGAACGCGGGCACTTCGCGCACGCTCGGCGGCCGGTCGGCGGCGTCGGCGATGAAGAGGTACTTCGCGAGCGACATCTGCCCCTGCCCGAGGAGGGCGTTCGCCTGCGTCAGCAGCTCGGCCGGCGGCGCGGAGGCCGCGTCATCGGCGTAGGGCGCGTAGCGCTCGCTGCCCACCGCGAGCAAGAGCGGATGTACGCCCGACTCGTCGACCGCGTGCACCTCGCGCACGCCGGGCAGCACGTTCGGCACGAGCGAGGCCGTGAGGTCATGAATGAGCTCGCCGAAGATGGTGTCCTCCTGCGGCGGACGCCCGACCACCGTGAAGGGCCAGATGGCGCCCTCGCGGTGGGTCACGGACTCGACCTCGAGCACCGGAAAATCATGAATTTTCGCGTAGTAACCCAGGTGGTCTCCGAAGGCGCCCTCGGGCTTGTTGTTGGCGGCCACGGTGCCCGTGATGCAGAAGTCCGCGTCGGCGTGGATGTGCGGCGACCCCGCGACCATGCGCGCGGCGCGGCCGTTGAGCGCGCCCGCGAAGGAGAGCTCCGGCAGGCCCTCGGGGAGCGGCATCACCGCCGCGAGCATGAACGCCGGCGGTCCCCCAACGAAGACGCGCACGCGGAGGCGCTCGCCGCGCTCGAGCGCGCGCGAATGGTGCACGCCGACGCCGCGGTGCAGCTGGTAGTGGAGGCCCACCTCGCGGTCACGCACGTACGCGTTGCCGGCGAGCTGCACGCGGTACATGCCGAGGTTCGAGCCGCGCAGGCCTGGGGCCGCGGGGTCTTCGGTGTAGACCTGCGGCAGGGTGATGAACGGGCCGCCGTCGCCCGGCCACGACACGATCTGCGGCAGCTCGGAGATCCGGGTCGTGTTCTCCGTCACGGCCCCACGCCGCACGGTGCGCGGCACGAGGTGGAGCGCCGCCCTCGGCAGGCGCGCGGCGAGCATCGGCGAGAGCGCGAGGGCGCCCGGGCTCACCTTCGCCTCGACGAGCGCGCGCATGTCCGCGAGCGTGTCGCGGAACAGCCAGTCGGCCCGCGCCCGCGTACCGAACACGTTCGAGAGGCACGGAAAGCGTGTGCCCTGCACTTTTTCGAACAGGAGGGCGGGGCCGCGCGCGGCGAAGATGCGGCGCTGCACCTCCGCGAGCTCGAGGAACGGGTCGAGCCGGTCGGGCACGCGGACGAGCTCCCCGCGCTTCTCGAGGTCGACGACGCAGGCTCCGAGGCTCTCGTATCCCATAGGCGCGCACCGTAGGGCCGCCGCGCCGAAAAGCGAAGCCCACCGCCGCGCGTCGTCTCGACGACGCCCGCCCCATAGTCCCCTGGAGTCGTGGTTCGTATCAGCAGTCCGGTCTTCGGTGTCATGCCGAGGAGCGATGGGGTGCCCCGTTTTCGGCGGCGGCGGGCCCGTCCTCAACTCGGACGTCGTTCCGCGCGGTGGAGGCGGCGCTTTGCGCTCAGGGGACAGTGGTTTCGGGTGTGACCGCGCGAGAACGCCGACCCTCGAACATGAGTATCCTCCCACCGCCGCCGAAAACGGACACCCCCTCGCTCCCTTGTGGCGAAAGGCCGAACCCGCGCGACTTCTGGAAGGGATCACGCTTCCCGGGAATTAGCGGCCCGCCCCCCCCCCCCCCCCCCCGCCCCGCCCCGCCCCCCCCCCCCCCCCGCAGGAGCCCCCCCCCCCCTCCCCCCCCCCCCCCCCCCCCCCCCCCCCCCCGGACGAGGCGGGGCCAGGGCTAACTAGAGCGCCGAACCGCTTGATGACCGAGGATTTTCGCAGAGTTGCGAGCCGTGCGAGGCGCGACGACGAGTCCTACGGCTGCTAGGAGGAGCAACGAAGTACGGCGACGTAAATCGGCGAAACGCCGACCGAATCAAGCGGTTCGGCGCTCTAGAGGCAACGAGGAGCGGAAGCCGTGGGGGGCCTCGCTCCTCGTGCGGTGTCGCTTGGGGGCGGCCTCGGGGGCGCGCCGCGCGTGAGCTACTTGAGCGCCTCGGCGCCGCCGATGATCTCCATCAGCTCCTTCGTGATCGCCGCCTGGCGCGCGCGGTTGTACACGAGCGTGAGCCGGCCGATCATGTCCTTCGCGTTGCGCGTGGCGGCGTCCATCGCGGTCATGCGCGCGCCGAACTCGCTCGCCTGGCTGTCGAGGAGTGCGCGGTAGATGGTGATGTCGACGTACATCGGCACGAGCTGGGCGAGCAGCGCCTTCTCGTTGGGCTCGAAGTCGTAGCGGAGGGTCTGCTCGTCCTTCTCGGCGGGCGGCGCGTCGAGCGGGAGCAGCTTCTGGATGAGCGGCTTCTGGGTCATCGCGCTCTTGAACTCTGTGTAGAGTACATAGACCGCGTCCACCTCGCCGTCGACGAAGGCCTTGGTGACGAACGCCGAGACGGTCTTCGCCTTGTCGAGGTCCAGCCCGTCGTAGAGCTTGGGGAAGTCCTGGACGACCTCGCCCTTCTTGCGCTGGATGGACTCGCGCCCCTTCTTGCCCACGGTGGCGAAGGTGACGGTCGCGCCGGCGGCCTTCCGCGTCGCCCACTCGCGATCGGTGAGCTTCAGCATGTTCGTGTTGTAGCCGCCGCAGAGGCCACGATCGCTCGTCATGACGAGGAACAGCACCTTCTTGGCCGGCCGCCGCGCGAGCAGCTTGTGCGCCGGCTTCGCCGCCGACTCGGCGTCCTCGTCGGCCGAGGAGACCGCGCGCACGACGCCCTCGAGCATTTCGTGGGTCTTCACCGCGTAGGGGCGGAGCGCGGTGATGCGCTGCTGGGCGCGGTTCAGCCGGGCGCCCGCGACCATCTTCATGGCGCGCGTGATCTTCTGCGTCGACTTGACGCTCGTGATCCGCTTGCGAATGGTTTTGAGCGAAGGCATGGGTCAGCTCCCCTTGCCGAAGCCCTTGCCGAACTCGACCAGCGCCTTCTTCAGCTTGTCCTCGACGTCGTCGAGCTTCTTCTTCGTGCGGATGGTCTCGAGGATGTCGGGGTGCTTCGACTCGAGGAACGCGTAGAGCTGCGACTCGTAGGCGCCGAGCTTCCCGACCGGGAGCGCGTCGAGGTAGCCCTTCGTGCCGGCGTACACGAGCACGACCTGCTTCTCGACCGGGAGCGGGACGTACTGACCCTGCTTCAAGATCTCGACCAAGCGAACGCCGCGGTCGAGCATGTCGCGGGTGACCTTGTCGAGGTCGGAGGCGAACTGGCTGAACGCCGCCTTCTCGCGGTACTGCGCGAGGTCGAGCTTCAGCGTGCCGGCGACCTTCTTCATGGCGCCGATCTGCGCCGAGCCACCGACGCGGCTGACGGAGATACCGACGTTGATGGCCGGGCGGACACCGGAGTAGAAGAGATCGGACTCGAGGAAGATCTGGCCGTCGGTGATCGAGATGACGTTCGTCGGGATGTACGCCGACACGTCGCCCGCCTGCGTCTCGATGATGGGGAGCGCGGTGAGCGAGCCGCCCGACGTGGGGTCCTTGACGATCTCGTACTCGTCGCCCTTCTCCTTCAGCTCGGCCTTCGCGGGGTCGTGGCCCTGCTCACCCACGTACACCTTCGCGTCGGCCGGGCGTGCGTCCCACGCGGTGCCCTTCTTGGCGACCACGAGGCGGTCGGCCATCTTGGCGGCGCGCTCGAGCAGGCGGCTGTGGATGTAGAAGACGTCGCCCGGGTACGCCTCGCGGCCCGGCGGGCGGCGGAGGAGCAGGGAGAGCTGGCGATACGCGACGGCCTGCTTCGAGAGGTCGTCGTAAATGCAGAGGGCGTGGCGGCCGCTGTCGCGGAAGTACTCCGCCATCGTGACGCCGGTGTACGGCGCGATGAACTGGAGCGGAGCGGCCTCGCTCGCGCCGGACACGACGATGGTCGTGTACTCCATGGCGCCGTTGGTCGTGAGCTTGTCGACGACCGCCGCGACCGTGGACTGCTTCTGCCCGATGGCGATGTAGAAGCAGTAAACGCCCTGGCCCTTCTGGTTGATGATCGCGTCGAGCGCGACGGCGGTCTTGCCGGTCTGGCGGTCGCCGATGATGAGCTCGCGTTGGCCGCGCCCGATGGGGACCATCGCGTCGATGGCCTTGATGCCGGTCTGGAGGGGCTCCTTGACGGGCTGGCGCTGGAGGATGCCGGGCGCCTTGATCTCCACGCGGCGGCGGTGCGGGGTCTCGATGGGGCCCTTGCCGTCGATCGGCAGTCCGAGGGCGTTCACCACGCGCCCCATGAGCGCCTCGCCCACGGGCACGTCCATGATGCGGCCGGTGCGCTTGACGATGTCGCCTTCCTTGATGGTCGTCGTGTCGCCGAAGAGCGCGGCGCCGACGTTGTCGGCCTCGAGGTTCAGCACCAGCCCGACCAACCCGCCGGGGAACTCGACGAGCTCGCCGGCCATGGCGCCCTCGAGCCCGTAGATGCGCGCGATACCGTCGCCGACTGAGAGAATCGTGCCCGTCTCGGTGGTGAGCGTGGCCTTCTCGTAGGTCTGAATCTGCTTCTTGATGATCTGCGAGATCTCTTCGGCGCGGAGCTGCATGGGTCTTCCTTGTCTGCGAGTCGCTCGTGATGCGTGGCGGGCGAGGCGGGCGGCGAGGCCGTCGAGGGCCTCCCGGCGGTGCTCAAAATAGCCAGTAGGTACGGGCTGTTGTACGATTTCAGTTAGGGAGGAGCTGCGCGCGGATCTCGCGGAGGCGGGTCCGCAGCGAGCCGTCGTAGACGCGGTCGCCGATGCGCGCCACCACGCCCGCGAGCAGCTCGGGGTCGGTGGCGACGTCGAGCTCGACCTTGTTGCCGGTCATGCGCTCGAGCTGCACGCGGAGCCGCTCGAGGTAGGCCGGCGTGAGCGGCTTCGCGCACGTGACCTGAGCGCGGACGACGCCGCGCTTCTTGTCGGAGAGGGTGCGGAGCTCGCGCACGATCGCGGGGAGCGCGCGGAAGCGGCGACGATCGCTGAGGAGCAGGAGCGTGCTGCGCGCCGAGGCGCCGAGCGACAGCTTGGTCGCCAGCTCCTTCAGAATCTCGCGCTTCGCCACGTGCGGCACGAGCGGGTTCTCGAGCACCGCGCGGAGGTCGGCCGAACCATCGTACGCCCCGGCGGCGCGGGTGAGCTCGGCGACGAGGCCGTCGAGCTGGCGGGTCTCCTCGCCGAGGGCGAAGAGGGCCTTGGCGTAGCGCTGGGCGACCGCTGCGGGCACCATCATGACGCACCTCCTACGGACTTGGACGAGAGCTCGGCGAGGAACTCCTCCGCCAGGCGCTCGTGATCGGCCTGCGTGACGGCCGCGCGGAGCAGCGCCTCGGCGCGCGCCACGCCGTCGTCTACCGCCTCGCGGGTGAGGTCGAGGTGGAGCTGCTTGGCCTCCTGCTCGACGAGGAACCCGGCGTCGCGACCGACCCGCGCGGCCTTCTCCTCGGCCTCGCGGATGAGGCGATCGCGCTCGCCTTCGCCGGCCTCGATGAGCGCCTCTCGGGCGGTCTTCACGTCGGCGGCGACGTTCTTCAGGTCCTTGGTGTGCTTCTTCGAACGCTCCTGGGCGTCCTCGAGGAGCCGGCGCGCGTCCTCGATTTCCTTGCCGATGTCCTCCTTGCGCTGCTTCAGGGCCGCCGCGATCGGCTTCTTGCCGAGCGCGTAGTAGCCGAAGGCGAGGACACCGAAGTTGATGAGGAGCGCGAGGTAGGGAGGCGTCTCCTTGTTGGAGAAGTCGGTCCAGTTGATGGGCTTCGGGCCGTGCGCGGCAGGGCCGCCGTGCTCACCGCCCCCGTGGTGCGGCTGGATCGCGTGCTCGCCGCCGGCCCCGTGCGGCGCGGCCCCGTGCGGCGCGGCTCCGTGCTCCTGGGCCCAGGCCGCGCCGGCGAGCGCCAGCGCTCCCGCGACGACCGCGGGAAACAGCGTGAATCGCGCGAATACGTGGTTCATGCGCCTCATCCTCGCACCTCTCGTCCGAGCACCCGGGAAGCGACCTCGCGGGCGAGGTTCGCGGCGTCACGCTCGAGCCCGGACCGCGCGGCCTGCGCGTCGGCCGTGACCTTCGCGCGCCCCTCCTCGAGGGTCTTGGCGGCCTCGGCCCGCACCTTCGCGAGCAGCTCGGCCTCACGCTTGAGCCCCTCGCCGCGCAGCCTCTCCCGCTCGACGTTTCCCTCGGCGCGGGCCTTGGCGAGCTCCGCGTCGTAGGTGGACTTGGCCTTGGCGCTGCGCGCGTCTTCCTTGCGCGCCGCTTCCTTCGTGCCCATCGTGCGCTTCTCGCGCTCCTCGAACAGCTTCATGAGCGGGTCGAAGAGGAGCGGCTTGAGCGCGAAGAGCAGCACCAAGAACAGCGCGATGTGCACGATGATCGTGCCGTCGGCGTCGACGTTCACGGCGCCCTCGGCGGCGAAGGCCCCGGCGAGGCTTCCGGTAAGACCGGTCGTAACACCGTGGCTGGAGAGGTCGGTCGTGCTCACTGCGAAGAGCGACATGGGGCCTCGAAGCGATCGCGGCAAGCGCCGCGAGGAGCGGGCCGCAGAGGACGAAGGGCGAAGTGAAAAGAGACGGGCGCCGACTATCATTGTCGGTGTGCGTTGTCCATGGGATGTGCGCGAGCGTCTGCGCCGCGCGAGCCTCACGCCATGAAGACGAAGGCGTAGACCAGGGCGGCGACCACCAGGAGACCGCCGGCCACCCCGACCACGATCATCATCGTGCGGCTCGACCCGGCCTGGGCCTGCATCATGCCGGGCTGCATCCCCATGCCGGGCTGCATCCCCATGCCGGGCTGCATCCCCATGCCGGGCTGCATCCCCATGCCGGGCTGCATCTGCATGCCCGGCTGCATCTGCATGCCCGGCTGCATCTGCATGCCCGGCTGCATCTGCATGCCCGGCTGCATCCCCATGCCGGGCTGCATCTGCATGCCCGGCTGCATCCCCATGCCCGGCTGCATCTGCATGCCCGGCTGCAGCTGCATGCTCGGCTGCATCTGCATGCCCGGCTGCATCCCCATGCCGGGCTGCATCCCCATGCCGGGCTGCATCTGCATGCCCGGCTGCATCTGCATGCCCGGCTGCACCTGCATGCCCGGCTGCATCCCCATGCCGGGCTGCATCCCCGTGCCGGGCTGCATCCCCATGCCGGGCTGCATCCCTGACTGCATCGCGCCGGGCATGCCGGGCTGCTGGCCCATGCCCGGTCCCATGCCGGGCTGCTGGCCCATGCCCGGTCCCGTGCCGGGCTGCTGCATCATGCCGGGCTGCTGCATCATTCCGGCCTGCATCCCCTGGGCCCCCGCCTGCATGCCGGGCTGCTGCATCGGCTGCATCCCATGCATCCCCGCCGGCTGCACGGTCTGCTGCATGGGCTGCATTCCCGCGAATTCGTGGGGGCTGGGCTGGCCGCCGCCCCACGCGCCCCCTCCCTGAGGCTGAGATCCCCCGTGAGGGCCCTGGCCGAGAGAGCCCTGACCCCACCCACCTTGCACGCCATGTGCGGCCATGTGGGGATCGCGCTCCTGCGCCCCTGGGTACGGCATCGCCGGCGACGGCTGCGTCATGGGGTGCCCCGCGGATCGCTGCGGCGGCGGGGGCTGCGCGACCTGCTGCGCGGCTTGCTGCGCGGCTTGCTGCGCGGCGTGCTGCGCGGCGGCGTTGAGGAGCGGCATGAGCGCCGTTACCCCGCTGTCGGGCTCGACCCGCGGGAGCGCAGGGCGCGCGGGCGGCGGCGCAGAAGGTGCGGAAGGCGCGGAAGGTGCGGAAGGCGCGGGCGCGACGGCAGGCGAGGATGGGGCGGCCGCGGGGACGCGAGCGGGCAACGCCGCCGCGGCCGCGGGCGGCACCGAGCGCGACGGGCTCATGGGTGAAGCCTGCGTTCGCGGGAGCGCGGCGCGGCCGGCGAGGGGCGGCGGAGGCCGCTGCGACGGCGAGAGCCCGGGCGGCGCCTGGCTGCCGTGGCTCGCGCCCCCAGGGCCCGTGCTGCGGAGGCCCGGCGGGCGGGCGGCCGGGGCGGCCCCCTCCTTCTTCGCGAGGGCGTTCTTCATGGTCCGCATGCTGGGGAAGCGGTCGCTGGGCTCGAACTTGAGCGCGCGGTCGATCGCGTCGGCGAGGACGTCCGGGAGCTGGGCACGAACCACGGACCGGACGGGCTTCGCCTTCTCGCGGGACGCTGCGAGCAAGGTCGCCAGCGAGTTGTCCGCGACGTGCACGGTCTTGCCGGTCACCAACATGTAGAGCGTGGCGCCGAGGCTGAACACGTCGGAGCGCATATCGACCCGCTCGCGCTGGCCGCGCGCCTGCTCGGGCGACATGAACGCGGGCCCGCCGATCGTCGCGCCCACGGCGGTGCGCTCCTCGTCGCCCACGGCCTCGCCGATCACGCGGGCCGACGCGAACTCGGACACCCGCAGCTCCCCCTTCTTCGTGACGACGAAGCTCTCCGGGCGCACGTCGCGGTGAATGACGCGCTCGTCGTGCGCCGCCTGGAGCGCGTCGCAGAGGGTGATCCCGAAGCCCGTGACCTCGTCCGGCGGCAGCAGGCCGCCGCGGCGCACCCGGTACTCCTCGAGGCTCTCACCCTCGACCCACTCGAGCGCGATGGCCACCGAGCCCTCCGGCGTCACGCCGTCGCCGAGCACCTTCACGATCGCGGGGTGCTTGATGCGGTTGCCCACGTAGGCCTCGCGCTTCATGCGCGCGGCGAGGGTCGCGTCGTCGGCTTTGTAAGGGTGGATGACCTTCAGCAGCACGCGAGCGCCGGACAGATCCTTCGCCTCGTAGATCGCGAGCTGGTCGGTCGTGCGGATGGCGCGCTCGACCCGCCACTTTTCGCAGATCAACGTGCCAGGTTTCTTCGCGGCCGTGCGGCCTTCGGAGCGCATCGGGGGTCTCTCCACCCCCCTCGGAGACCCGGGCTCTTCGTGCGAGCGGGCGCGGTCGCCGGAGGGGCGATCAGGTGGGCGTCGAGGTCGCAGCCTACATTAGCACCCGGGTGCGCAAGGAAACCAGGGCGACCACGACTTCCCCGGGATGTGCCCGAGGACGCGGAGGCGAGCGTACCCTACCGCCCGTGCCCTACCGCCTGCCCGGTCTGCTCGGCGGCGCGCTTCACGTCCTCGCCGCGCGCCCCCAGCTTTCCGCGGAGCATCGCGTAGCCGGCGAGCGCCGAGCCCGCGAGCAGGACCGCGCCGAGCAGCACCAAGACCCCTCCTGCGCCGCGCGACGGAGGCGCAGACGCCGCGGGCGCGGCGGGCGGTGCCGCCATGAGCATGGGCCCCGCCTCGAGTGCCGGGGGCCGCTGCCGAGTCTCAGCCGTGAAGGCGAGGATCTGCGTCAGCTCGCCCGCGTCGAGCCAGAGCCCGTGCCGGTCGCAAAGATCGACGACGACCGCGGAGCGGCCCGCGAACCTGCCTCGCTCGAGGGGCTTGGCGCACACCGGGCACTTGACGAGGTCGAGCACCGCGCCGCTCGCGCCAAGCGCGCCCAACATCTGAGTGACCTCGGTCGACCGCTCAGGCGCGGCGAGCAGCAGGCACCACGCCCTGGCGGTGACGAACACGCCCCGACAGGTGGCGCAGCCGTGAAGCGCGATGGGCCCCGCCGCGAAGCGCTCGAGCGGCCCCGCCCCGCGCCGGGCCACCGCGCAGGCGGGACACGCGATGGCGCCGAGCTCCGGCTCTCGCAGCGGGTCGTGGCAGCGCTGGCACGCGTCCGCGGTCGGGGAGTTGCGCACCCCGCACCCGGCCCGCGCGCAGGCCACGTTGGGCATCTCGACGAGGCACCCCCCGCAAGGCATGTCAGCACGTCCAGGGCGCCCGCAGAAGTAGCAGTACGACACCGGCGCCGCGACGGGCGCGCCCTGGGCAGAGGCCGCCCCCGAGGCCACTCAGCGCCCGCCGCGCCGACCGGGAGGCGGCGCCAAGGTCGGTCGGCGATCGGCGCGCTCGTGGGGCGGAGGCGCGTCCGAGCGCCCCTTCGGGAGCATCCCGCGCTTCTTCGAGAAGGGAGCGGGACGCTCGGCCACGACCGTGGTCGCGAAGTCGTCTTCCTCGTCGAGACCCGGGAGATCGCGGCGCCCGTCGTGCGCGCGCACCTCGTCGGTCCGCGCCTCGGCGCGCGGGTCGTGCGTGCGCAGGCGCTGGCCGCCGTAGTCGATGTCGAGCGGCCGCGTGGCCGGGATCTCGGTGTTTCGGGGGCGGACGACGGGGCGATCGCGGCGCGTGGTCGGCGGCGCGTCCTTCCGCTGCGAGGGGGCGGGCTCGCGGCGCGCGGCAGGCGAAGGCTCCCGGCGCGTGGGCGGCGCGGGCTCCCGGCGCGTGGGCGGCGGCGGGCGGGTGCGCCGTCGATCTTCCTCGAACCCGAGGCTCTCGAGGGCGAGGTGCTCCTCGGTGTCGAGGTCGCGGTCGACCTCCTCGAAGCGCTCCAGCGGCGCGGTGCGCACGAGGGACACGCGGCCGTGCTCGTCGACCCGCGCGAAGAGCAGCGGGCACCCCTCCTTCGGGCGCTCCACGAGGCCGCTCTCGCTGTCGAAATCGAGGCTGGCGACGTACTGGGCGCCGAGGCAGCGCTGCGTCGATTTGTTGGTCGACTGCCTGTTCTTGCCGCGCGTGAGGATGCGCCGGCAGATGCCGTCGTCGTCGAGGAGGAAGGTGTTGCTCCCTGCGTGCGCGGCATAGGCGAAGGCGGTCGGACGGGGCACGCAGAGAAGATACGAAACTTTGGGCAGCGCGGGGTGAAACTTGCCGTCACGTCGGCGCGACGAGCGCGGGCAGCCGGCGCCCGGATTCATGTAGATTGCGGGCATGCCACTCGAATACTTGTCGGGCTTCGGAAACGAGCACGCCACCGAGGCGGTGTCCGGCGCGCTCCCGGTGGGCCAGAACTCGCCGCAGCGGACGCCGTACGGCCTCTACGCGGAGCAGCTCTCGGGCACGGCCTTCACCGCGCCGCGCGCCGAGAACCGGCGGAGCTGGCTCTACCGGCTCCGGCCGACGGCAGCGCACCCTCCGTTCCGGCTCCACGTCGGCGAGAGCCTCCTCCGAAGCGGCCCGTTCACCGAACAAGCCGCCTCGCCGAACCGCCTCCGCTGGGCGCCGCTCCCCGCGCCGACCTCGCCCACCGACCTCCTCCAGGGGCTCGTCACGATGGGCGGCAACGGCGACCCGGCGGTGGGCAGCGGCGTCGCGATCCACCTCTACGCCGCCAACCGCTCGATGGTCGACGCGGTGTTCTTCAACGCCGACGGCGAGCTCCTGCTCGTCCCGCAGGCCGGGCGGCTGCGCCTCGTGACCGAGCTCGGCGTGCTCGAGCTCGCGCCGGGAGAGATCGGCGTCGTGCCGCGCGGCGTGCGGTTCCGCGCCGAGCTCCAAGACGCGGTGGCGACCGGCTACGTGTGCGAGAACTACGGCGCCGCGTTCCGCCTGGCCGAGCTCGGGCCGCTCGGGTCGAACGGCCTCGCCAACCCGCGCGACTTCCTCGCTCCCACCGCCGCCTTCGAAGACGTCGAGCGCCCCACGCGGGTCGTGCAGAAGTTCCAAGGCCGCCTGTGGAGCACCGAGCTCCCCTACTCCCCGCTCGACGTCGTCGCGTGGCACGGGAACCTTGCACCCTACAAGTATGACCTCGCCCGCTTCAACACGATCGGCACGGTGAGCTTCGACCACCCCGACCCGTCTATCTTCACTGTGCTGACCTCGCCGAGCGACACGCCCGGCACGGCGAACTGCGACTTCGTGATCTTCCCGCCTCGGTGGATGGTGGCCGAGCGCACCTTCCGTCCGCCGTGGTTTCACAGGAACGTGATGAGCGAGTTCATGGGGCTCGTCCACGGCGCCTACGACGCGAAGGTGGGCGGCTTCGTGCCCGGCGGCAGCTCGCTCCACAACTGCATGAGCGGCCACGGCCCCGACCACGCGAGCTACGAGCGGGCCGTCGCGGCCGAGCTCACCCCCCACAAGCTCGAAGAGACCCTCGCCTTCATGTTCGAGACCCGCTGGGTCGTGACGCCGACGGCCTTCGCGAGCCACAGCCCCACCCTCGAGACCGACTACGACGCGTGCTGGTCCGGCTTCACCAAGGCCAAGCTGCCATAGTGTATTCTGCACGTCTCTCGCACACGACGGAGCACACGACGGAGCGCTCGCGCGGAGCGGCGACGCGCGCCATTCGGCGGCGTATGGTGGCACGATGTCGCATGTGCTGAACGAGCTGGTCACGCTCCTCGCCCTCGAGCGGCTCGAGGAGAACCTCTTCCGGGGCCAGTCGCAGGACCTCGGGTGGGGCGCGGTGTTCGGCGGGCAGGTGCTCGGGCAGGCGCTCTCCGCCGCCGTGCAGACCGTCGGCCGCGAGCTCCAGGTCCACTCGCTCCACTCGTTCTTCCTGCGGCCCGGCGACGTGACCCGGCCGATCGTCTACGAGGTGGACCGAATCCGCGACGGCAAGTCGTTCGCCACTCGCCGCATCGTCGCCATCCAGGGCGGCGCGGCCATCTTCAACATGGCGGCGTCGTTCCAGCGGCGGGAAGAGGGCTTCGACCATCAAGACCCCATGCCGTCGGCGCCGCCCCCGGAGGAGTGCCCGAGCGATCGCGAGCGCTACGCCGGGCGCGGCGCGCAGCTCCCGCCGCTGCTTCGCGAGCGCCTCCTCGCGCCGCACCCGATCGAGATCCGCATCGTCGGGCTGAACCCCCAAGACGACGATCCGTTCGCCCCGGCCGAGCGGCCGCCCGCGCGGATGGCGTGGCTCCGCGCGACCGACGCCCTCCCCGACGACCCGGCCCTCCACGCGTACCTCTTGGCCTATGCCTCGGACTACGCGTTCGTGACGACCGCGCTGCTCCCTCACGGCGTGTCGTGGCTCACCCAGGGCATGCAGGTCGCGAGCCTCGACCACGTCATGTGGTTTCATCGGCCCTTCCGCGTCGATCAGTGGCTCCTTCACGTCATGGACAGCCCGAGCGCGAGCGGCTCGCGCGGGCTCGTCCGCGGCCGCGTGTTCACGCAAGACGGCCGACTGGTCGCGTCGACCGCGCAAGAGGGGCTCATCCGGCTCCGCTCCGCGCGCACCCCCTCCACGCCATAGCGGAGCGCAGAGCCGCGAGGTCGGACATTCCCTGACCGACCTCGCGCGAGCGTGGACCCTGCGACCGTGCGAGCCGATTACGGGCCGGCGTAGGGCACGGGCAGCTCGAACGTGACGCCCCAGTTGTAGAGGCGCTTGCCGTCGGTGCTGCTCGTCGCGGGGTCGGAGTCGCGCACGTTGCCGCGCACGCCCTGCGTGGGTCCGGGGCAGCCGGGCCGGCCTGTGCCGTTGTAGTTGAAGAAGTTGGCGTATTCGAGGCGCTGGTTCGCGCCCGTGGGAACGGCGGCGAGCGTGATGGTGATGGTGTCGGGCGCGGTGACGGCCACGCTCTGGATGGTCTGCGCCGTACCGCTCGCGATCTTGCTCGAGCCGCCCGTGAGGTAGCGGAAGCCGAAGCTGCCCGGGTTGCTCACGTTGGTCGTGTCGAGCGCGAGCGGCGGCACGGGCACGTGGTACTTCACAGTGACGACCGCGCCCGCGCGCGTGATCGACGTCGGCCCGGTGGGCTCCCACTTCGTCCCCTCGAACACCCACTTCGCGTACGCCTTCGCGAAGTACTCACCGAGCTTCCGCTGCCCGAAGCCGTTGAAGTGGAGGCAGTCGTTGAAGAGCAGGTTGTATCCCGGCGTCACGAGCACGATCATCGGGTTCGCCTTGTGCGCCCGGTACTGCTGCACCGGAATGGGGCTCGACGTCGGCGGGATGTAGTCGGGATCGGCGGGCAACACGTTGGTGCTGGTCCAGCCCTGCATCTGCGACAGGAAGAGCGGCACTCCCTGCGCCTGGCCGGTGGCCGCGCGAATGTCGGTCTCGTAGTCGGTCTGCAGCTCGCCGAGCGCAGCCGCGTAGTCCGCGAGGTTGCCGCCACCCGCCCGCCGCGCGACGGGGTAGAGGTCCCCGTAGTTGTAGTGGTCGTCTTCGCCGTGGATGAACGTCACCGCGCGCACGACGTGCGAGCGCGCGTCGGCGGCGGCGAACTGCGCCCCCCAGGTGGCCTGCTCGATGCCCTCGGTGAAGGGCGGGTAGCCGGTGGCGGGCAGCGAGAACGCGTTGTAGCCGCAGCCCCCTTGCGGAGGCACGCGTAATTGTAGCCGGACCGGCCGTGGTTGCTCACGAGCACGTCGTGTTTGGTGTACGGGGTGCCGGGGAAGTACTCCGCCAGCGCGATGTCGTTGATGCGGTTGGCCATCGCGGTGGCGTGGGTCTCCACCTGGTAGCTCATGTGGCGGTCACCCTCTTGCAGCGCGGCGAAGCCCACAGGCACGCGGCGCGTGGAGGCCGCGCAGCCGCTGCCGTTGCAGCCGAGCGCCGTGAACGGGCCGACCGCGCCGACCGCCGCGCCCCCGGTGTCGAAGGCGAGGTTCGTGTAGGTCGCGTGCGGGCCGGTGAAGGTGAACTGTGGGAAGCCCTGGTTCGCGTCGTTCCGCGTGCCGCCGCTGGCGATCGCGTTGCTCTGGCCGGCCGCGAGGACGTGGTTGATGGAGAAGTCGGTGTACGCCGTGAGGACGTCCTCGTCGTTCACGAGCGAGACCATGCCCGTGAGCCCCGCGAACGGGGCGTCGGCGCTGGTGGTGGCGCCGAGCAGCACGTCGTACGGCTGCGGGCCATCGGCGATCGCGTCGGCGAGGCCGGTGACCGTGACGGTCTGCGGGGTCTCCCAGTTGGCGGTGGTGAAGGTGAGCGACGCCGCGGACACCCGGGCCTCGGTGGCGTCGGACACGCGCACCGGCACGACCACGTTCACCGTGGGTCGCGCGCCAAGGTGCACGTCGAACGTCACGGCGCCGCCGCGCTCGTTCGTGCGCGTGCCGCTCGGCGCGCCGAGGACGAGCGTGGGCACGTCGTCGTCGGTGGTGGTCACCATGGGGTCGGCGGGGTCGACGCCCTGATAGAGCGGATCTGCGCTCGTGGCCGCGCCGAGGGTCACCGGGTAGGTGATCGGGCCGTCCACGTAGCGGTCGTCGACGCCGGTCACCGTCACCGTCTGCGGCGTGTCCCAGTTGAGCGGAGTGAACGTGAGCGAGGCGACGTCGGTCGTGCCCTCGGTGAGGTCGGAGCTCACCACGGGGATCGTGACGTCGGCCGTGGGCTTCGTGCGGAGACGCACGGTGAAGGTCGCCGTGCCCCCGGCCTCCGTGGCCGTGCCCGCCACCGCGCCGACGAACGAGCCCGCCGAGTCGTCGTCTTCGTTCTTGAGGGAGACCGGCGCGCCGCTCAGCCCTTCGTAGCCCGAGCCCGCGCCCGTCGCGGGCCCCACGCTCACCGTGTACGCCTGATCGCCGTCGACCACGACATCGTCAAGTCCCTTTACTGTCACCTTCTGAGGGGTGTTCCAGTTCGCGGGCGTGAAGGTGAGCTGGGGCACGTCGACCGAGGCCTCGGTGGGCTTCGACACCGCGAGCGGCACGACCACGTCGGCCCTCGGCGCCACGGTGAGGCTCACCGTGAAGGTGACCGTGCCGCCCGCCTCGTTCGTGGCCGGACCCGAAGGGGCGGACACGTCGACACGCGCCACCGGGGCGGCGTCCGCCGCGTCCGACGCGTCGGCGGCGTCTCCCGCGTCCGCCGCGTCGGAACGCGCGTCGGCCACGCCAGAGTCGTTCGGCTTCGAAGAGTCGACGACCGACGCGTCCTCGACGGGCGGCCCCGCGTCTTCGCCGTCGGGCACGACGGTGGTGGAGCCGCAGGCGGTGGCGAGCGCGACGAGCAGGCACGTGTGAAGGGGGGATCTCAGGGCGTTCATGGCTGCTCACAGGGTGCACCCGACGCCGGCCGGATGCACGTTTCCAGACGACAAAAACAACGTGCACTTCTTGCGTCGGCTGGCCGACGCAGGTTCGACGTGCGGTACGCTCGCGCGGTGTCTCTCGCCCCCCCACTCGCAGACCCTGTGGCAGACCCCGCGGCGCTCCCCGCGCGCGTGTCGTTCCGCGTGGGTCCGCCCCCTTTTCTCACGGGGGCGGTGCTGACTCGGCTCGCGGGCGCGGCGGTGGTGCTCACGGCAGGCGGCGCGCCGCTGATCGGAGTAGGCGCCGGCCTCATCGCCGCCGGGGGCCTCTTCATCGCGTTTCTGCTGATGTACGTCCCGGCGAAGCTCGTCGTCGGCAGCGACGGCTTCGCGGTGTCCTGGCTCGGGCTGCGCGTCTTCGTCCCGCACGCCTCGATCGACGGCTGGGAGCGCTCCCTGCATGGCGTCACGCTCCGCGCGCGCGGAGGGCGGACCTTCGAGCTTCGCACCTCCGAGAGCGACCGCATTCTCAGAGCCGTGAGCGCTCGCGCGGGCTTCGCGAGCAGCGCCGCCGGGCTGCTCGCGGAGGAGGCCCTGGCCGCGGACGCGGGCCTCCTCGCGCAGCCGGCGAACGCCGGAAGCAGCGCATCTCTCGTGGAGTGGGAGGCCCAACTGCGGCGGCTCGGCCACGCGGGCAACGATTACCGAGCGGCGAGCCTCCCCCGCGAGCGGCTCCTCGCGATCGTCGCGACGCCGTCGCTCCCGCTGGTGCTCCGCACCGCCGCAGCCGTCGCCCTGGGAGAGCCGGAGAACGAAGAAGAAGACCTCGTGATCGCGCGTGCCATCGAGTCCTCCGCGTCGCGCACGTTCTCTCGCGCGCTCCTCGACGCGGCGAGCCCCAACGCGAAGCACCCGCGGCGCGCGTTGGTCCGGGTGCTGCGCGCCGCGGCCCGAGAAGAAGAGGACACACGTCGCGGCTGACGCCGTCGCGCGGCTTCCCCCGTCTCGGTGGCGGGACTCCGCGAACGTCCGGACCGCCGCCGACGCTCCTCGGCCGCGGCGCGTGCGTCTGCGGCGCGAGAGGCTCAGGGGGTCGCGAGGAGCGTCGCGATCTGCTGGTTCTGCGAACCGCCGATGGAGCGCGTCGTGATGAGCGTGTCGCACCTGTCGGCGACGCCCACCTGCCACCCGGGGATCGCCGAGCGCGTGAGATCGGTGGTGAACTCGTCGCCGGCGTCGGCCCGCGTGAAGACGCGCGTCGTGAAGGCGTCGAACACGAAGGCGGTCAGCCCGTCGTACGAGAGCCCCTGAATCGAATATTTGGCAAAGTCCGCGAGCCCCCCGGCGAGCTTCTTGATTGCGGGAACGGAACGCCGGTGCTCGCACGACGTGACTGGTAGTTGCCGTCGAGCCCGGCGTTCGAGGAGCTCACCACGTACGCGAGGACGAGGCCGTCTCCCGACATGACGGGCTGCGATATGCGGCCGTTCGCCGGGGCAGGCACGAGCGGGTTCAACGCGGAGAACGGCCCGTCGCGGAAGGCGGTGACGCGACCGGTCGCGAGGTCGGCGTCGCCGTAAACGAGCGTGTTGTTCGGCTTCACGAAGATCACGTGGAGGCCGTCGCTCAGGAGCTGGCCGGCGCGCGCCATGTCGACGTCGACGAGATCGGCCGCCGGGACGTCGACGACGGCGTACGCCGCGCCGTTCTTCTTCGCGAACGCGTACGACAGCGGCGCGCCCGTGCGCGCGCTGGCGAACATGAGCGAGCCGTCGTTGGCCAGGCCGTAGCTGCCTTCCCCCTGGCCGACGACGCTGACGACGGAGGGCGACACCGCAGGCCCGGACGCGATGTCCGTGCCGAGCGTGAACCTCACCCCGCAGACGGGCTCGCACTTTCCGTTCGTGCCGAGCTTGGAGTACGGGCACGGGTTCGCGGCGTCCACCGGCGGCGCGGCGTCGACGGGGGGGCTCGTGTCCGCCTTGGCGTCGCCGGCCCCCGCGTCGAGGGCAGGCGACGCGTCGACCGGTGTCGCGCCGTCGAGCGGCTGCGCGCCCGCGTCGGGCGCGGACGGCGCGGGTTCTGCGCCGACACAAGCGACGACGCCTATCGCGCCAAAGAACCCAACCACGAGAGAAGAAAACAACGACGACGTTCTGTGCATGAAGCCCCTTTTCCGGGCGGGGCATACCCTGCGTCCTCGGGCCGCGACATCCACACTAATGGGGGGGGGGGGGGGGGGGGGGGTGCGGGGGAGGGGGGCGGGGGGGGGGGTGGGGGGGGGGGCCGGGGGGGGGGGGGGGGGGGCCGGGGAGGGGGGGGGGGGGGGGGGGGGGGGGGGCCGGCCGGGGGGGGGGGGGGGGGGGCCCGGGGGGGGGGGGGGGGGGCCGGGGCCCTGGGGGGGGGGGGGGGGGGGGGGCGGGGGGGGGGGGGGCCGGGGGGGCGGGGGGGGGGGGGGGGGGGGCCCCGGGCCCCCGGGCGGGGGGCGGGACGGGGCGGGGGGGGGGGGGGGGCCCCGGGGGGGGGGGGGGGGGGGGGCGGGGGGGGGGGGGGGGGGGGGGGGGGGGGGGGGGGGGGGGGGGGGGGGGGGGGGGGGGGGGGGGGGGGGGGGGGGGGGGGGGGGGGGGGGGGGGGCGGGGGGGGGGCCCCCCCCCCCCCCCCGGGGGGGGGGGGGGGGGGGGGGCCCCCCCCCCCCCCCCGGGCCCGGGGGGGCCGGGGGCGGGGGGGCGGGGGGGGGGGGGGGGGGGGGGGCCGCCGGCCGGGGGGGGGGGGCGGGGGGGGGGGGGGGGGGGAGGGGTTCCGGCCCCCTTGCGGGGGGGGGGGGGGGCCGCCGCCGGCGGGGCCGGGGGGGGGGGGCGGGGGGGGGGGGGGCGGGGGGGGGGGGGGGGGGGGGCGCCGGGGGCGGGCGGGGGGGGGGGGGGGGGGGGGCCGGGCCCGGGGGGGGGGGGGGGGGGGGGGGGGGGGGGGGGCCCCCCCCCCGGGGCGGGGGGCCCCGGGGGGGGGGCGGGGGGGGCCCCCCCCGGGGGGGGCCCCCCCCGGGCCGGGGGCGCCCCCGGGCCCCCGCCCGGGGGCCGGGGCCCCCCCGGGGGGGGGGGGGGGGGGCCGGGGGGGGGGGGGGGGGGGGCCGGGGGCCCGGGCCGGGCGGGCGCCCCCCCGGCCCGGGGGGGGGGGCCCCCCCGGGGGGGGGCCGGGGGGGGGGGGGGGGCCCGGCCGCCCCCCCCCGGGGGCCCCCCGGGGGCCCCCCCCCGGGCGGGGGGGCCCCGGGGGGGCGGGGGGGGCGGGGGGGGGGGGGGGGGGGGGGGGGGCCCCCCCGGGGGGGGGGGGCCCGGGGGGGGGGCCCCCCCCCCCGCGGGCCCCCCCCGGGGCGCGCCCCGGGCCCGGCCGGGGGCGGGGGGGGGGCCCGCCGGGGGGTTTCCCGCGCTCGCCGGGGTAGACCGTCCCGGCGTGTCCCGGGAACGAGCTTGGCGGGTCGGGCGGTGCGGGCTGCGACGCGCGGCACGGCGCCCCCCCCCCCCCCCCCCCCGCCCCGGGCCCCCCCCCCCCCCCCCCCCCCCCCCCCCCCCGCGCCCCCCCCCCCCCCCCCCCCCCCCCCCCCCCCCCCCCCCGGGGGGGGGGGGGGGAGGCGCCCCCCCCCCCCCCCCCCCCCGCCGGGAGGGGGGCCCCCCCCCCCCCCCCGGCGACCCCCCGCCCCCCCCCCCCTCCCCCCCCCCCCCCCTTTCCCCCCCCCCCCCCCCCCCCCCCCCCCCCCCCCCCCCCCCCCCCCCCCCCCCCCCCCCCCCCCCCCCCCCCCCACCCCGCCCCCCCCCGCCCCCCCCCCCCCCCCCCCCCCCGGGCGCGGGGCCGGGCCCCCCCCCCCCCCCCCCGGGGGGGGGGGGGGGGGGGGGGGGGGGGGGGCCCCCCCCCCCCCCCCCCCCCCCCCCCCCCCCCCCCCCCGCCGGGCGGGGGGCGGGCGCCCCCCCCCCCCCCCCGGCCCCCCCCCCCCCCCCCCCCCCCCCCCCCCCCCCCCCCCCCCCCCCCCCCCCCCCCCCCCCCCCCCCCCCCCCCCCCCCGCCCGCCGGGGCCCCGGCGGCGCCCCCCCCCCCCCCCCCCCCGCCCCCCCGCCCCCCCCCCCGCCCCCCCCCCCCCCCCCCCCCCCCCCCCCCCCCCCCCCCCCCCCCCGGGGGGGGCCCGCGGGGGGCGGGGCCCCCGCCGCCCGGGCCCCCCCCCCCCCCCCCCCCCCCCGCGGGGGGGGGGTGGCCCCCCCCCCCCCCCCGACCCCGCGCCCCCGCCCCCCCCCCCCCCCCCCCCCCCCCCCCCCCCCCCCCCCCCCCCCCCCCCGGGCCCCCCCCCCCCCCCCCCCCCCCCCCCCCCAACCCCCCCCCCCCCCCCCCGGCCCCCCCCCCCCCCGCCCCCCCCCCCCCCCCCCCCCCCCCCCCCCCCCCCCCCGCGCCGCGCCCCCCCCCCCCCCCCATCCCCCCCCCCCCCCCCCCCCCCCCGCCCCCCCCCCCCCCCCCCCCCCCCCCCCGCCGCCCCCCGCCCCCCCCCCCCCCCCCCCCCCCCCCCCCCCGGGCCCCCCCCCCCCCCCCCGGCCCGGCGGCCCCGGGGCGCCCCCGGGGGCGCCGGGGGGGGCGGGGGGGGCGGGGGCGCCCCCCCGGGCCGCCGCGGGGGGGCGGGGAGGGGGCGCCCCCCCCCCCCCCCCCCCGATCCCCCCCCCCCCCTCCCCCCCCCCCCCCCCCCGCCCCCCCCCCCCCCCCCCCCCCCCCCCCCCCCCCCCCCCCCCCCCCCCCCCCCCCGCCCCCCCGCCCCCCCCCCCCCCCCCCCCCCCCCCCCCCCCCCGCCGCCCCCGCCCCGCCGCCCCCCCCCCCCCCCCCCCCCCCCGGCCCCCCCCCCCCCCCCGCCGCGGGGGGGGGGGCCCCCCGGCCCGCCCGCGGGCCGCGGCGGCCGCCGCCGGCCGGCCCCCCCCCCGGCCCCCCCCCGGCCGGGCCCCCCCCCCCCCCCTCGGCGAGACCGGCGGCAAACCGTCCAATGGACGCGGTGGACGCGGCGGCTTCGGTGGCGGCGGCGACGGCGGGGACGCGGTGTTCAACTGGGCCGACAACGGCGGCTGCGGGGGCGGCGGGCGCTCGCAGGTCACCGCGAACAATGGAAAGATCATCGCCGGCGGCGGGGGAAGCCCCGGGTGGGGAGGCGCGACCGGAACGGTGGGCGCGGGCGGCGGCACCGTCGGAGGCGCTGGCTCGCAGGTGGCGGCCTGCTACGCGGGCAACCAGGCAGGGAGCGGAGGAGGGGCCGGGGCCGGCGCGACTCAGGTGGAGCCAGGAGCGGGCGGCGTGGGCTGCGCCGACGGGCTCAAGGACCAGGGCAACGGAATGCGTGGCGGCCCCCTGAGCGGAGGAAAGGGCGGCTCGGACACGTCGGGATCTCGTGGGCGAGGCGGCGGCGGCGGCGGCGGCGGCCTGTTCGGGGGCGGCGGCGGCGGCGCAAGCGACATGTGGTCTGCGGGGGTCGGCGCCGGCGGCTCCGGGAGCACCGTCCCCGGCGGCCTGACCTCCGCGGGGAGCGCGTCGAGCCCGGCGAACGCCCCGGACCCAGAGCGTGGCGTCGCCGGCAGCGCCGACCACGCCGGGCTCGTGCTCCTGCGGCCGATGTAGGCGCGACGCCGGCGCGAGTACGAGCGCGGATCGCGTCGCATGTGCCGGCGAAAGTGAGGCACACTGCGGCCTGCGAGGCGCTCGGAGGTCGAGCGGGCGCGGGAGGGTTCGAAGCGATGCACGCCGGCCATGTCACGATCGCCACGAGCGGACCCCGACGAGGCAGCCCTCCGACGAAGGAGGTCTCACTCCTGCCCGCCTTTGCGATTCTGGCGTTGTGCTTCCTCGCCGTCGTGCTCTCCATCGCCTTCGCCGTCCGGCGTGTGCAGGCGTTTCGGCGCGCGCTCGGGGGCGCCATCGCCGCGCTCGGTCTTGCGCCGGTCGCGTGGATGCTCCGCGGGCTCCAGGCGCAGGGGACATTTCAAGGGCGCCCCATCGCGGTGCGCACGCTGCCGGACGCGCGGCGCACGCCCGCGATGCTCGAGGTGAAGCTCGCGGTGCGCGCATCGCAGAACCTCGTGGTCGGCCCTGCGAAGGGCGCGGTGGCGCAGGCTCTCGCGGGCGTCGTGTCTCACCTCACGGATCGGGTCGACGTGCCGCTCGGCGGGCCGTGGCTCGCGCGCAGCGTCAGCGCCGAGGACCCGGCGTTCGCCACGGCGCTCCTCCGCGGTCCCGCAGGCGAGCTCGCGTACCGCGTCACCCAGGCGCCCACGATGGGCCAAGTGCGGTATCTCAAGATCACCCCCGGCGAGGTGATCTTGCTCGTCTCGGGCTATGTGCTCACGACGACCACCCCGGCCGCGCTGCTCGCGTGGGTGACCGATCTCGCGGGCGTCGCCAACGCGGTCGAGCGAACGTGAGGGTCGGCGCGGGTGGCGCGGGAGCCCGCCCAGGTGTCTGCCCGCGCCGCGCCCCTTGCGCCGCCGAGCCCCCTTCCGCTAAGCGACGTGCATGCCCACGGAGCCCGCCCTCCAGGTCCTCGTCGACGGCGCCCCGCTCCCCGCCGAGCAGGCGCGCGCGCTCTGGCTGCGCTTCAGCGCGTGGATGGAGGAGCACAAGGGCGATCTCAAGGGCTTCGCGGCGCAAGAGGGCTTCGCGAGCGTGCGCCCGGCGATGGCGGCCGGCGCGCCCGTTCTCGTCGCGAGCCGCACCGACGCGCAGGTCGCCTACGGGAACGCCAAGGAGCTGAAGGCGAAGACGCGAAGGTAGGCACGCGCGCGAGACCAACGCGCCGGCCCGCGCCCCGGCCACGATGCTACAACCGTGGCATGGCCCGAGCGCACCTCCTCGTCGTCGATGACGAGCCCGCGATCCTGACGACGCTCCAGCGCGCGCTCACCCTCGAGGGGTACGCGGTCGACGTGGCCGGCGGCGTCAAAATCGCGGAGGAGCGCCTGAAGAAGCGCACCTACGATCTCTGCCTGTTCGACGTCATGCTCCCCGACGGCGACGGCATCGAGCTGCTCCAGCGGGTCCGCGCGGCGAGCGTCGAGACCCCGGTCATCATGATGAGCGGTCACGGCACCATCGACACGGCGGTCCGCGCCACGCGGCACGGCGCCCAGAACTTCCTCGAGAAGCCGATCAACACCGACGCGCTCCTCATCGCGATCGAGACGAGCCTTCGCCTCGATCGCGCCGAGAAGGAGGCGAGCGAGCTGCGCGCGGCCACGTTCGGCGAGCTCGTGGGCGAGAGCGCCGCGATGAAGCGCCTCGTCGAGACCATCGCCCGGGCGGCGAAGAGCGCCGCGAGCGTGCTGGTCACCGGGCGAGCGCGGCACGGGAAAAGAGCTCGTGGCGCGCGCCATCCACCAGATGTCGCCTCGGGCCAAGGGGCCGCTCGAGAAGCTCAACTGCGCCGCGCTGCCGAGCGAGCTCATCGAGAGCGAGCTGTTCGGCCACGAGGTCGGCGCGTTCACCGGCGCGACGAAGCAGCGTCGTGGGAAGTTCGAGCGCGCCTCGGGCGGCACGCTCTTCCTCGACGAGGTGGGCGACATGCCGCTCGCGATGCAGGCCAAGCTGCTCCGCGTGCTGCAGGAGCGCGAGATCGAGCGTGTCGGCGGCAGCGAGACCCTCAAGGTCGACGCGCGCGTCGTCGCGGCGACCAACCGTGATCTGATCGCGGCGTGCGAGAAGGACCTGTTCCGCCCCGATCTCTACGACCGGTTGAACGTGGTGCCGCTCGCCATCCCCCCGCTGCGCGCCCGCCGGGAGGACGTGCCCGTGCTCACGCGGCACTTCCTGCAGCTCGCCACGAAGGCGAACGATCGCCGCGGCATGACGATCGATGCTGGAGCGCTGGACGCGCTGGCCGCGCATTCGTTCCCCGGGAACGTACGCGAGCTTCGTAACCTCGTGGAACGGCTCGTCATTTTGACCCCAGACGACGTCATCAAGGAGGCCGACGTCCGCGACTGCCTGCACGGCGGGGCGCAGACCCGGGGCCAGGCAGCGCTCTACCGGCCCGGCGTGCCGTTCCGCGTCCTCGTCGAGGAGGCCGAGCGCGTCATCCTCATGGGCGCGATGGCCCACCACGGGGGCCAGATGGCCGCGACGGCGCGCGCGCTGGAGCTCGAACGGAGCCACCTCTACAAGAAGGCCCGGGCCCTGGGCCTGCGCAAGACCGAGGCCGACGCGGACGCGGACGACGAATAGCGCCCCTTCCCCCGGTCCGGGGAGTGGGCTAGTCTCGCCCCGGGGTTTTCGTCGTTTGGCGTCTGCTCGCGACCGCTCCCTTCAGCTTCATCATGGCCACCACCGATCCCATCCAGTTCTTCGCCGCCACGGACGTTGGGCGAGTCCGCGAGCACAACGAAGACAACTTCCTCGTCGACAAGAAGCTCCAGTTCTTCATCGTCTGCGACGGCATGGGGGGGCACGCCGCCGGCGAGGTGGCGAGCGCCATCGCCGTGCGCGCGGTCCACGAGGAGGTGAAGAAGGAGCGCGAGATGCTCCAAGACTTCGCCCGTGGCTCCCGAGGGTCGAGCCGCGTCACGAAGAAGGAGGTGCTCGCGCTGCTCGACACCGCCGTGCTGCGCGCGTGCGCCAAGGTCCACGAGGCCGCGCAGAACGACGACGGCAAGCGCGGCATGGGCACCACGTTGAGCGCGCTCCTCATCCTCGGCAACACGGGCTTCATCGCCCACGTCGGGGACAGCCGCATCTACATGGAGCGCTCCGGCATCGTGAAGCAGATCACCGAAGATCACACGGTGATAAACGAGCTCATTCGGCGCGGGAAGCTCACCGAAGACCAGATCTCCCGGGTGAAGCAGAAGAACGCGATCACCCGCGCGGTCGGCGTGTACCAGCGCGTGGAGGTCGACACCCTCACGTTCGAGCTGCTCCCTGGCGACAGCTTCCTGCTCTCGAGCGACGGCCTCACCGGCTACCTCGACGGCCCAGAGGAGCTCGCCGACTACCTCCTCGCGGAGGACGGCGCGAGCGCGGTGAAGGGGCTGATCTCCCTCGCCAACGAGCGGGGCGGCAAGGACAACATCACCTGCATCCTCGTCCACATCACGGGCGAGATCGACGACGCGAAAGAGCGCGCGGCGCGGGTGGCGCAGAAGCGCGAGATCCTCGCGAAGATGCCCATCTTCGCGCGCCTCGTCGACAGCGAGCTCATGCACGTCATGCAGAGCGTCGAGGTGCGCCTCTTCCGGCACGGCGAGACCGTGATCACGGAGGGCGAGAAGGGCGACGAGCTCTTCATCGTGCTGAAGGGCGCCGTGAACGTGCTCCGAGGCAACGACGAGCTCGCGAGGTTCGGCGTGGGCGACCACTTCGGCGAGATGGCGCTCATTCGCGCCGTGCCGCGCTCGGCGACGGTGGTGAGCGACGGCGCGAGCGAGCTGATGGTCATCAAGCGGGGCGACTTCTTCGAGATCCTGCGCAACGAGCACCAGACCGCGGTGAAGATCTTGTGGCAGTTCTTGGGAGTGCTGGCCGATCGGCTCGATCAGACCAACCAAGAGCTCCGCGACGCGCGCAGGAAAGGTATCGACGACGAGGGCGAGGAGATCGAGATCGACGACGCGACGGTCGAGATCTTCCCCACCTTCACCTCCCACGCCGCGAGGCGTTGAAGACCAGCTGCTGGAGGGCCCTCCGTGCGGGGTCGAGCGTCTTCTTGCGGGCAGTCGACTCGGCCTCGAGGCTCGCGCGGTTGGTCACGAACCAGCGGGCGAGCTCGTCTGCGCGCGCCGCGGCGGCGGGCCCCGAGGGGGCGATCGTGCGGTCGGGCACGAACGGCGGCGCCGCCATCGCCTCGAGCGCGCTGAACCCATACACGTAGAGGCGCTTCCACGAGTCCCCCGCGGCCGGGTCTTGTGAGAGCACAAGAGCGGCGAGGATCGCGGTGGACGGCGGCGGGAGCTTCTCGTCCACCCCGCCGCGCGATCGACGGGCGAGCCGCCGCAGGCCGTAGGCCGCGTGCTCTCGCGCGGCCCAGTTCGAGCTGGCCATCACATCGACCGTGATCACCTCGGCGACGACCTGGCTCTCGGGCGCGTCCCACGCGTACGCCGCGTCCGCGACGGACCGCGAGACCAGCACGGCCGCTCGAGGGTGGGCCGCGGAGACCGAGATCGCGTGCCACAGCCCCATCACGAGCTGGGTCTTCACGCGCCGCGCGCCGAGGCTCGCTTCGACCAAGATCGACGCGTCGTCATCGCTCGCCCAAGGCAGCGTGGCGCACGCCTCGAGCCACGCGCGCTCGGCCGCGAGCTGCGAGGAGCCAGTCGAGCGAGGAAACAGCGACGTGAAGAGCTCTTCGAGGGTCCGGTGCACTTGCCAGGGCCAGGGCGCCGCGGCCTCCTCCTCCCACGTGAGCGGGTAGTCCCGGCGGCCGTCGGGGAGCCGGCGCGCCGTCCACGGCACGCCAAACACGCTCGTGACGCGGGAGCCGTCGGCGTCAGTCGGCCCCCCGCGCCCCCTCGCGAGCGCGGCGGCGAGCGGGTCGGCGAGCGGGTCAGGGTGCGGGTCGAGGCCCCAGCCGTGCGCGGCGGCCTCGGGCCGGAGCTGGGTGAGGGCCCGCGTAAGCCGCGGCAAGTAGTCGAGTTGGAACGTGGACTTCCACTGATACGCGAGCGCTCGCCGCTCGAGGTATGGGGTCGTGGGCGCGGTGAGGAGCGACCACGCGCGCTCGGGCTCGCGGAGGGCGGCGGTGATGGCCGGCGTCGTGACCCCGTCGAGCGCGGGTCGGGGCGCGGCGGCCCCGGCGAGCCTCCGGCGCTCCGCGAGGTGCGCGGGATCGACGGTGGGCGCCGCGTCGGGGCCGCCCGAGGCGAGCGCGGCCGGCGAGGCCGGCGGAGGAGCCGACGACGACGAGCCCGCGGCCGCGCCCTCGCTTCCGGTCGAACGGCAGCCCGGCGCGAGCAGCAGAACCAGCGGCAGCGCCAGGAGGCCCGTGAGGTGGTGCGGACGCGCCATACCCTCGAGTGTACTCGCAGCCGAAGCGCGCCGCGCCACGACGGCGGGTGCGGTCGAAAACGCGACGCGGCGCGCCGTCCGATTTGCGCGTCTGCCTCCGTTGACCAGCCGAAAGTGGTGCTAGAACGGGCCGCGCTCGAGGGGTAGGACGCCCGGAGGAGGACGCCCGCCCGCGAGGAGCAACGCACCTTCGACCGCTAGCAACGAGGCGATGTCCCGATGAAACCAGAAGCTTCGAAAGAGTCCGTGATGCCGCAGCGCTCCCACAAGGAGTACGACTTCTTCAAGGTCGTGCAGGACTACCTCGACCGCGCGGCGAAGGCGATCAACCTCGAGCCCTACGTTCAGACCATCCTGAGCCAGCCGAAGAACGAGATCATCATCAACTTCCCGGTCAGGATGGACAACGGGGAGGTGCGGCTCTTCAAGGGCTACCGCGTCCAGCACAACAACCTGCTCGGACCCTTCAAGGGCGGCATCCGCTACCACTCCAGCGTCACGCTCGACGACGTGAAGGCGCTCGCGAGCATGATGACCTGGAAGGCCGCGCTCATGCGCCTGCCCTACGGCGGCGGCAAGGGCGGCATCAAGTTCGACCCCACCTCGGTGTCGCGCGGCGAGCTGCAGCGGATCACCCGGCGCTTCACCCACGCGCTGGGCGAGAACATCGGGCCCGACTACGACATCCCGGCGCCCGACATGGGCACCAACGCCCAGACCATGGCGTGGATGATGGACACCTACGCGAACATGGTGGGCGCGGGGAACAAGCAGAGCGTCAAGGGCGTGGTCACCGGCAAGCCCATCGCCTCGGGCGGTACGCTCGGCCGCAACAAGGCCACCGGCCAGGGCATGGTCTACTGCATCGTCGAGTGGGCGAAGGCGAACGACTTCAACCTGCAGGGCGCCACCATGACGGTGCAGGGCTTCGGCAACGTGGGCTCGCACTGCGCCGTCATCCTCTCGCGCCTCGGCGTGTCGACCATCGCCGTCGGTGATCACTCCGGATATCTCTCCAACCCCGAGGGCTTCAACACGCACAAGCTCCAGGAGCACGTCGCCCGCAACGGCAGCATCAAGGGCTATCCGGGCGGCAAGGCGATCACTCGCGAGGAGTTCTTCTCGCTGAAGGCCGACATCTTCGCGCCGAGCGCGCTCGAGAACCAGATCGGCGAGGCCGAGGCGAAGGCGCTCGACGTGCGCCTCGTGGTCGAGGGCGCGAACGGCCCGACCACCCCGGCGGGCGAGAAGGTCCTCCTCGACCGCGGCATCGTGATCCTCCCCGACGTGCTCGCGAACTCGGGCGGCGTCACGGTGAGCTACTACGAGTGGGTGCAGAACAAGCGCTCGGAGAGCTGGACCGAAGAAGAGGTCGACGAGAAGCTCGAGCGCGCGATGGTCCGCGCGTACCGCGAGGTGTCCGACTTCGCGCGCGCGCACAAGCTCGACCTCCGCGTGGCCGCGTACGCCCTCGCGCTCCAGCGCATCGAGGCGGTGTACAAGGAGCGCGAGATCTTCCCGTAGTCCCGCGCCGCTCGGCGACGTCGAGGCCCGCGTCCAACGGCGCGGGCCTCGCGCCGTTTGTGCGCCGCGTCAGTGAACGGTCACGGTGATTTTGTTCTGAATTCGGACAGTTGCGAACGCAGCCCCCGCCTCGAGCCAGACCGCGCCGGCGCGCGCCCCAGGGACGTGCGCGCGCACCTCGGCGTCGTCCGTGGAGAGCGCGGCGGCGAGCGCAGGGAGCGCGTCGCGCGCGAGCGTGGGCGTAAGGCGCGGCGAGACACGCCCGCGGGCCTCGATCGCCGCCTCGAGCCCCTCGGCGGACACGCCGCTCGCCGCGAGACGGGCGCGCTCCGCCGGGCCGACGACCGCGTGCGTGTACCCGAGGGAGTCGCCGGTCCACTGGAGGCGCGCGTGGGCGCTCGCCTCGCCGCACACGCCGCCTGCGAGCGCCGTGGTCACGCGCACCTCGCCGCCGTCGGGTTCTACGCGTGCGCTCACGACGCGCGCGCTGCCCGCCCCGAGGGCCATCGCAGGCGGCCCCGTGAGGGCTCGCTCGAGGTCTGCGAGCGGCACCTCGACACCGACCGACACCTCGGCCGCGTCCGTGGCCACCGGCGCCGCGACGAGCGGCGGCAAGGCCGGCTTGGGGCCTGGCGGCTCGTCGCACGCGCGCCGGAGCTCGGGCGAGGCCTCGAGCGAGAAGTGGAGGCGCACGCCGCTCGCAGAGGCCGACGACGGCCCCTGCGAGAGCCCGGAGGGATGGACGCGGAGACAGCCAGCCCGGAGCGGCAACGCACGGGGCGCGGACAGCTCGGCCCAGCGCGCGACCAGCGGGGGCCGGAGGTCGGGCAGCCGTCGCGCGATCTCCGCTTCGACGCGGCGCGCCTCGGGCCCGAGCCGTTGCTCGAGCATCGGCGTGACGTCCACCTGCACGAGCCCGCCGAGCGCCGCGAGCTTGCAACCTCGCACGAGCGACACGGCGACCCGTGGGCGCGGGAGGCCGTAGTCGGGCGTGAGCGCGAGCGGAGCGGACACCCGCGCGACCGCCTCCGGGGAGCACGACGCGTAGCAGCCCCGCCGGCTCGTGCAGGCGCGCGCCTCGATGTGGAGCGAGGTCGTGACCACCAGGGCGTCGCTCGCCGCGTCGTACGCCACACGGAGCGGGCCCCGGTCGACGGTCATGTCGAGCGAGCCCGCGAGGCCGAGGTCGCGACCTCGCTCCTCGGCGACGCGGCGGGGGACCGAGGCCTCGAGCTCTCTCGCGATGCGGGTGAAAGGGAGATCGACCTCGAGCAGAACGTGCGAGGGCGGCCGCCGCGCGGGATCGTCCAGGCCACTCGACGCGACTGGCGGCGCGAGCGGCTCGGGGTCGCCCGCCGGCGCGAGCGCCGCAGCGCACTCGCGTGGCCCCGCGGCGTCGGCCACGCCTTGCGCGCCCGGCGCGCGCGGCGTCGGCGGAGAGCCCGCGCACGCCGCGCAAGCCATCGCCGCGAGGGCCGTGAGCACCGCGAGCCGGCGATGACCGTGTGAGAAAGACCTCTCGCGCACGGCGCGACGGTACCGCGTCCCCGCCGCGCCGTCTTCCGCCGTGGCGCATGGTAGGCTCGCACCATGCCGTACGTCTCTACGCGCATCGGGCGCTGGTTCTACGAAGAGCGCGGCGGGGCCGGAGCCGGCCCGGCGATCGTGTGCCTCCACGGCCTCTTGTTCGACGGGGGCATGTGGCGAAATCAGCTCGGCCCGCTCGCCGCGCTCGGCCGCGTCATCGTGTTCGACGGCCCGGGCCACGGAAAGAGCGAGGTGCCGCCCCTCTTCACGCTCGGCGAGCACGCCGACGCCCTCGCCGACGCCCTCGCCGAGCTGGGCGTCGACGCGTCGGTGCTCGTTGGCCTCTCGTGGGGCGGCATGCTGGCCATGCGCTTCGCCGTGCGCCACGCGACGAACACGCGGGGGCTCGCGCTGCTCGACACCAGCGCCGAGCGCGAGCTCCCCGCCTTGCGCGCCCGGTTCCGCGCCTTCGCGACGTTTCATCAGTACGTGGGCATGCCGTATTCTCTGTACGAGCGTGAGATCGCCCCGCGCATGTTCTGCCGCCGCACGCGCGAGCGCGCGCCCGATCTGGTGAGCCAGACGGGCCGCACGCTGCTCGGCTTCAACCGCCGCGGGGTGGCGCGCGCGGCGATGGCGGTCGCGGTGAACCGCACCGACGTGCTCGGTTCCCTGCCCCAGATTTCCTGCCCCACGCTCGTGCTCTGCGGACGCGACGACCGCTCCACCCCGGTGGCGAAGAACGAGAACATCGCGTCGCGAATCCCGGGCGCCCGCTTCGTGGTGATCGAGGGCGCGGGGCACATGACACCGCTCGAGCAGCCCGACGCGGTGAACGCGCAGCTGCTCCCCTTCATCGAGGGCGCGCTCACCGACGCGCGCGCCTGACCCCCACCGTTCGCTTCGGGCTCGCCGGCGTTTCGTTCCCTCGCGGCTCGTCGCGGCCTACGGTGCGGCGTTAGAAGACGACGCGCGCGACGAGCCCCAGGAGCAAGAGCGCGGCGAGGACCACGCCGCCGATCACCAGCATGTTCCCCCGCTGCACGGCCTCGGCGTCGAAGGTCTGGAGGGCGGCGCGGTGAAGCTCGAGCGCCTTCTGCGCGTTCTCGCGCTCCGCGGTGAGCCGAATCACCTCGCCGCGGGGCTCATCGAAGTCGTCACCGAAGGTCGTGGTGTCGTCCATGACGAACCGCGCGAAGTCGGCGCACACGAGCAGGTAGTCCTTGCGCACGGCCGCCGCCTTCGGGCTGAGCGGGGCCGCGGCCTCGAGGCGGCTCGCGATGGCCTCGCGCCCCTCGGTGGCGATGGCGAACTTCGCCCGCGCGTCGTCGACCCGCCGACGATCCTCGGGGGTGGCGCGCTCGCCACGCTTCCGCAGCTCGTTCAAGGCGAGGTTGAGCTCGCGCCTGAACTCCGTGGCCCGCCGGTCGATCTCGATGAGTCGATCGTTCTGCGCCTCGGTCTCGGCCCGCCGATCGCCCTCGAACGCCTTCAGCTGCTCGGCGCCCGAGCGGAGGCGCTCGATGGTGCGCTCGTAGGGGGCGCGCGCGGCGCGGGTGGCGGCCTGCGCGGTGGCCGCGCCCCGCGTCGCCATGCGAATCAGCGCCTCGTCGAGGGCGGCCTCCGCGCGCTCGAGCCCCCCGCGACACTCGGCCGTGAGGACCTCGAGCTCCGCCGTACGCACCTTCACGCGGCGCGCATACGCGGGAGTGTCCCAGATCTTCTCGGGCGGCAGACCAAACCCACCCAGCAGGCGGGCCTCGAGCGGATCGGCCGTGGGCTTCGGGCGCTTGCGGTCGACCGTGCCGGTCGCCATCGCGACCCCGGGCGACGCCGCAACGATGGGCTTGTGCTGAATGTCGAGCTCGAGCGAGATGCCAGGCGACGCCGGATCCACCTCATAGACGATCTGACGAGCGGTCTCGCCCACGGGGCCGACCGCGCAGCGCGGGCATGGGCTGCCTGGCGCCGAGAGCGGCGTCGCGCAGCGGGGACAGGTCTCCATGGATGAAGGGTACCAGTCGCAGCACACCCCGTGCCCAAATACGGCGACGGAGCCAAACGGCGCGGCGCGGGGCGCGTGTGCCGAGCTTCGTGCCCGGCTCAGGGCACGGCGCGCTCGAACGTGTCGCGCACGCCGCCCGCGGCGTCGATGACCGTGCCGCGTAGCGAGGGCCCCTCCACCTCGAGGAGCACGCCGTGGTGAAAGGCACCTGCGCTCTTCCGCGACGCGCAGTAGTCGCGCCCGAGGTTCTTGTTGGGATCGCCCGGTCGCCCGCCGCCTCCGCCGGAGGTGACGTAGGTGACGCTCCCGAGCTCGAAGCGCTCGTAGGCGTGGAGGTGCCCCTGGAGCACGAGCAGGACCTTGTTCTGGACGAACAGCGGCTCGTAGAACGTCCGCGCGACGGGGTTGTCGCCCTCGTCGCCGCAGCTCACGAAGGGGCGGTGGAAGTACACGACGGAGAACCGAAACCCGGGGAGCGTCGTGACCTTGGCGCTCTCCTCCTCGAACCACTTCGACTGGGTCGACCCCGGGCCGATCGCCTCCTCGGTGGCCAACACGAAGAAGTGGACCCCGCCCGATTCGAAGCGATACGCGGTGTCGTTCCCCGGAAGGCCCGTGCGACCAAAGTACCTACGAACGTAATCTTCGTATTCGGACGGCTTCTCGTACTCGTGATTGCCAATCGACGGAAAGAAAGCGCCTTGGCGCAGCATGGGCGCCACGCGCGGGCTCCACGACGCCCAGGTCTCGAGCGTGGAGTCGTAGTATTGAATGTCGCCGAGATGGAGAGTGAAGTCGAAGCCCCGGGGAATCGCGCGCGCGAGCACCTGCTCGGTGGTGTCGCCCAGGTTCGGGTTGGTGTCGCCGATCGCGAAGAAGCGCAGCGGCTCGCCGCTCTTGCGCGCCGTGCAGAAACGCCCGGTCGCGGCCTTGTCGGCGGCGAGCTCGTAGCGGTAGCAGGTGGAAGGCAGGAGCGACGCGGCGCTCACCTCGTGGTTGTACCAAGTGCCGGCGAAGTCGGGAGTCGCCTTGGGGTTCAATGGGGCCGTGTGGGTGACGGTGATCACTGACGTCGACTCCTTCGAAGAGAGCGTGCGGCTCTCCCCGCCCGCCTCCGGAGCCAGCGTAACCGCGCCCGAGACGCCCGCGCGGCACGCCTCGAACCGGATGCTCGCCGCGCTGCCGGTCACGCCGACGACCCACGGCCCCTTGCTCACGCCCGAGGGTGGACAGGGAATACCCGCGTCGGCGTCCTCCTCGGGGGCAGGCGCGCCGGCCTCCTCCGGCGGCGAGGAGGCCGGACCGGCGAGCGTAGCGGAGCCGCAGGCGAGCATGAAGAGCGCCGGGGCGGCGGAGACCATGGCAGAGACCAGGCGGGCGCGGAAGAGACGTGACATGGCGATCCTCGGGAGCGGCGGCGGCGCGGCGAGCACCGGGGACAGTACCACGGCGTGCCCGCCGCTCCCCGAGCTTGGGACGATCCGCGCCGCGTGCGAGCGCCTGGGAGGTACACTGGCCCGTGCGTCCGACGGTCGCCCTGCTCCCGCCACCCTCACGAGGCCGCGTTCCATGCCCGCATCACCGCCACGGCTCCGTCCCCCCCCCGCGCCGAAACGGCCGCGGCACGCGCTGTCCCTTCTCGCAGGCACCGCGGCGCTGGGACTCACCCTAACGATCGCCCCCTCCGCGGGCGCGACCGGCATGCAAGGCCACATCTACATGGCCCAGTGCGCGGCGGAGCAGACGACCGATCCGCGCCTTCGCGCCGTGCTCGACGCGCACCCGATGCACCTCGCGAACGGCGGGTACTTCCCCGACTCCGGCTACACCGCGAGAGACCACGACCAGGGCGAGGTGGCGCACTGGGAGCCGTTCGTGCAGGCGTACATTCAGGTATTTCGCGAGCGCTACAAGCCCCCGTTCACGCCCGAGGCCTCGCAGCACCTCGCGTTCCTCATGGGCCTCGCGGCGCACGGGATCACAGACTCCACGTTCGATTCGCTCCTCTACGCGCGGGCCGAGCAGGTCGACGGCGGCGACTTCGACAGCTTCGACCTCTCGATGGACGTGTTCATCGCGCACGACAAGCCTCGCTATTTCGTGCCCGAATACGCGTACGACGCGCAATACCTGTCGGCGGTGTTCGGCAGGGTGCCCCACCCGGTCCCCACGGAGAACATCACGCAGGCGATGACCACGGCGCGCACCGGGCTCAGCGCCGTGGCGGGCCTTCTTTACGCGGGCGCCAACGATTACGGCAAGCGCTACCCGTGGGCGCGCGCTCACGTGTTCGAGCCCCGCACCGGCGGCAGCTACCCGCACGGCGCGGCGGTGGTGGCCGGGTACTACCGCGAGCTCATGAAGCGGCTCGAGGGCGACACGTCCGCCGACGGGCTGCTCATTGGCACGTATCCCGACGAGCACCGCCGCCTCGCGACCCTCGACCCGACGCGCGCGGATGGCCGCGTGGTGCTGTTCTTCGGGCACGGGCTCGACCGCGCGTCGATCGGGGAGAGCGTCGTCGTCACCGACGGCGCGGGCGCCGTGGTGCCCGCGAAGGTGGCGCCGTTCCGCGGCTCGACCTATCCCAACGTGTTGACGGTGACGCCCACGAGCAAGTGGCAGCCCTCCACGCGCTACACGGTCCGTGTCGCGAAGACCGTGCGCACGCTGAACGGCGCGTCGCCGACGAAGGACCTCGAGCTCACCTTCGAGACCTGCGCCCCGAAGACTCCGGGGGGCGACTGCGGCGAGCCCGACTACCCCGCCCCCGCGTCGGCCTGCCCCAAGCTCGACGCGAGCTTCAAGACCCGGCCCGGGCAGGAGCCCGAGGCGCCCGCCGAGCCCGCCGACGCGGGCCCCCCTCCGGCGGCGAACGGCACGAACCCCTCGTCGGGCTGCGCGGTGGCGTCGCCGGAGCCGAGCCTCGGGGCGCTCGCGTGGCTCGGCCTGCCGCTCGCGCTCGCGTGGCGCAAGCGACGCAGGGCATCGTAGGACAGGGTGACGACGGCCGCCGCCCGCGCTGCACGACCCCGCCCGAGCCCCGCGGGAGGCTGGGTGAACGCGGGTACCCGGGCTATGTTTCAGAGTGAAGCACGATGAGACGAGCGCAAGAGATCTGCTCTGTGTGCGGGCTCGACCCGGTCGTCGGCTCCGCGTCGCGACCGTCGCGCATCGTCGCGCAGAGCGCCGCGATGCAGGCGGTGTTGAGCCGCGCCCACCGCTTCGCGGACGCCAGCGCGCCGGTCGTCATCCTCGGTGAGAGCGGGACGGGCAAGGAGGTCGTGGCGCGCGCCCT
The DNA here is from genome assembly GCA_016720545.1 of Myxococcales bacterium. Classification (NCBI taxonomy): domain Bacteria; kingdom Pseudomonadati; phylum Myxococcota; class Myxococcia; order Myxococcales; species Myxococcales bacterium. The sequence continues at coordinate 139,728 of JADKKK010000010.1, read as the reverse complement.
GCACGGGAGCAGCTCGCGCAGAGACGCGCCCTTCGTCGCCGTGAACGTCGCCGCGCTCCCCGCCGAGCTGCTCGAGTCCGAGCTCTTCGGTCACGCTCGTGGAGCGTTCACCGGCGCAGCGACCGCGAAGCAAGGACTCTTCGAGGTCGCTCATGGCGGGACGCTCTTTCTCGACGAGGTGGCCGAGATGCCGCTGCCGTTGCAGGCGAAGCTCCTCCGCGTGCTCCAGGATGGCGAGATCCGGCGCGTGGGCGAGACCCACTCGTTCGGCGTAGACGCGCGCGTCGTGTGCGCAACTCATCGCGATCTTGCCGGGCTCGTCGAGCGCGGGCTCTTCCGCGAGGACCTGTACTACCGGCTCAACGTGCTGAGGCTGCGCGTGCCGCCGCTCCGTGCTCGGCCGGAGGACGTGCTCCCGCTCGCGCGCACGTTCCTCGCCCACGAAGGGAAGGGCCAGCTGGCCTTCACGGCCGCAGCGAAGAATGCGCTCGCGCGCCACACGTGGCCCGGCAACGTCCGGGAGCTCTCGAGCGCCGTCAAGCACGGGATCGCGCTAGCTCGCGACGGCGTGATCGACGTCGAGCACCTCCCGGAGGAGCTCATGACCCCGCGGTCCTCGGAGCCGCCCGCCGCCCGCGCGGCGACCCCCGATCTACGAACCCTCGCCGAAGTGGAACGGGCGCACATCCTGCACGTCGTGGAGGCGTGCGGCGGCTCGCAGGTCGAGGCCGCGCGGCTCCTCGGGATCGGCCGCAGCACACTCTGGAGGAAGCTGCGCGAGTGAGCGGCCGCCGTCAGCCCTTCTTCGCGAAGTCGATGACGATCTCGCCTGGAGCGCGGCTCACGTAGGCGATCTCGACGTTCGATCCGTAGCGCGCCTGGAGCTGGTCGAGGAGCGGCAGCGGATCGTGGTCGTTGCAGAAGCGCATCGTCTCGCCGGGGCGAAGCGCGTCGAGCGCCCCGAAGATGGCGGAGTGACGGAAGCGTTTGGCGATGCCGCGCGCGTCGAAGGGATAAAGCTGGTCGGCTTGCAGGTGCAGATGGGGGCTTGCCACGTGAAGTTCTCCTGTCGTGTTCGGGTGTTCGGGTCTCGTGTCACCGTCCAAGATCCGCGCCTGCGCGAGGAAGCTCGGCCGGGGGGCGACGTGATCGCGTGCTCACCGGCTCCGAGTCGCGATGGGGCGCGAGCAGGAGCGCGTGCTCGGGGTCACGTCGACGCTGGCGCGCTCGCGCGGGCCGCCTTGAAGCGCGGCGCGACGACGTGGGTCTCGAGGTGCACGTGGCGCAGCGTGTCCATCTCGAGCGCCGCGAGCTCGCGCATCAGCGTGCGATAGCTGCCGCAGGCCCAGGCGGGCGAGGTGTAGTCGTCGGCCTGCGCACGTAGGCGAGCCAAGAGGTCCCCTACTTGCAGGTGATCCTGCTGCGCGCTCGCGAGCTCTGACGCCACGAGGCGGTCGTCGGGCTGCTGCGCGGTGAGCGCGGGGAACAGCACGGCCTCCTCTTCGCGCAGGTGTGGTTCGAGCCGCTCGGCGAGCTCGCGGAACGTGTCGCGGATGCCGAGCAGCTTCGGGTTGTGCTCGCCGTGCACGCGCGCCACCTTCGTGGCGAGCGGCTCGAGGAACGGAAGGGCCTCGTAGAGGTACGCGTGGTGACGCGAGACGATGAACGAGACGAGCTCGGCGGTCGACATCGCGCGGGGATCGGGCTCATGCCGCTCCTCGCGCCCGGCGATCGCGCGCTCTAGGTCTCCGCAGACCACCTCGAGGTCGAGCCCCTTCTCCGCGCATGCGACGGTCAAGCTGCGGTCGCCGCGGCAGCAGAAGTCGACGCGGTGGTCGCAGAAGACCTTCGCGCACTCGGAGTGCTCGAGCACGATCTCGGCGATGGTGGACTCTCGATCGATGGGCATGACGCGCTTCCTTCCAGCTCAGAGGGCGCCCCCCCAAAGCACGCGCCGTGCCGAATACGAAATCGCGCGATCCGGCGGGCGCTCGCCTATTTGAGCGCCCAACAGTGTCTCATCTTGAAACATGTCCACGGCCGAGGCTGCCCGGATGGCGCTCGCGACGGTCCTCCCCGAGCTCGCCGCGACGCCCGGCACCAAGCCACGACGCTCACGTCACGGAGGCGTGACCGCGAACGTGGCGAACGCGTTGGTCATCGTCGGCTCCGGCTTGCCGTCGGGCGACGCGCCGTCGGTCGTGTAGTCGCGGCCGTTCACCTTCAGCTTCACGTAGGCGTTCGCCGTGACGCCCGCGCGCAGGCCCGGCAGCGTCGCCGCGCAGCGCGCGCGCGCGTCGCAGGGCATCGGGGTCCACGTGATTCCGTCGGTGGAGCCCACCACCTCGACCCCCGCGATGGCGAGCTGCGGGGCACCGTTCATGTCCTTCAGCTGGAGCCCGGGCACGACGGGCGGCCACACCATCCCGCCCTCCTGGATCGTGGAGAGGAAGAGGCCGAGCTCGGCGCCGCTGGCGCTCGTGCTCAAGCGGTCGCGGAAGAGCATGTACTTTCGGTTCGTCGGCTTGCCCATCGACATCATCTTGTCGGCGTCGCTCTGCAGCGCCTTGTGGGTCGTGTCCGCGCCCTTGGGCGGACTCACCATCAGGTCGAGCGTCGCCTGCGCCTGCGCGCCGACCGCGACGCCGAGCGACCACTGGCCCATCGCGCCTCCCTTGTCGTCGACCGACGCCATCGGGAAGAAGAGCGTCACGTCGTAGGTCCCCGGCGTGGAGCTCTCCTTCACCGCGTCTGCGGGCACGGGGGCGCCGTGCTTCATCATCGGCATCGTCATGAGCGGCGCGACCGCGATCGAGTCGGCGAGGCCCGGGGCCGGCGCGCCGCTCGCTCGGGCCTTGAGCCGCAGCTGCAGGGTGCTCTTTCCAACGACGAGGCCGGCGCCGACCTGGACATACTCGACGTCGTAGCTGGACCCCGGCGCGGCGGCGTCGGCCCCGACCTCGGCCACGGAGCTGTCGAGCGAGGAGCCGCTGTCGGGCGAGGAGCCACCGTCGGGCAAAGCGCCGCCGTCAGTCGCGACCGGGGTGCTGGAGCAGGCGAGGAGCGCGAGCGCGGCAAACGCGGCAAGCGCGGCAGGGACAGGGAGCGTGGTGGAACGTAGCTTCATGCGCGCAACTTGGCACGCGATGAGCCCCCGGGCAGCGTGGCATGTTGTCGCACGACGCGTCTCCCGCCGCAGGCGGCGTGCGCGGTGCGGTCGCCAGCTCCTAGCTAGGGCGTGCGTGCCTCGGCGAACCAGTAGTGAAACACGGTCAATGCGCCGTGCGCGGCGACGAGGGTGAGCTCGGTGTGCGCCGTCGCGGCCTCCGCGGGGATCTCGAAGGGTTCTTCGGTCCACTCGCCGGTGCTCGCGGTGAAGCCGCCCACGTCGCGCCCGCCCGCGAGCACGCGCACAGTCACGTCGCCGTCGCCGTCGCTCGCGGCGCGCAGGCGCACGAGCCCCACGTGGCGGCGCCCCGCGGCGAGCCTCGCCCAGAACGCCTCGCGCCTCCGGTTCGTGCGGGCTCCGTCGGCCACGCGCCGCGCCGCCGCGCCCTCGCCGAGCCCCCCCGACTCCGCGACCTGCTCGCCCTCGGCGGCCCCGAGGAGCGCGTAGTGGTGCTCGGACTCGGACTCGAGGTCGCCCACGTCGAGCGCGTCGACGACCGGAGGGAACCCGGAGACCGGCGCCTCGCCGGTGCCCAGCAGCGTGTAGTCTGCACGAAACAGCTGCATGCTCGGGCCGCCCAGGATCGACGCGTCGCGCACGGTCGCCTCGAAGAGCCGCTCCCCGAGCACGGGGGGGCACGAGAGCCACTCGGGATACACGGCGAAGTGGGAGGGCAGCGCGACGCGCGTCGCGGGATCACGCGCGAGCCGCTCGTAGTGCTCGAAGCGCGACCCCGGCCCAGCGACCCAATAGCGGGCCTCGCTCGGCGTGGTGAGCCCCACGATATCGAAGGTCTTTCGCTCTCCGAAGTAGGCTATCGCGCCCGTGTCGTTCAGACCCACGCGCGCGTCGGGCGGGAGGCGCTCGCGCACGCGGCGGGCGACCTCACCGTGCTGCCGCGCGATGGCGCTCGCGGAGTTGGCCACGTCGTCGATGACCCAATCGAGCCTCATCGCGAACATGCCCGCGACGCCGAACGCGAGGGCCGGACCGGCGACGGCGTAGCCGCGCCCCGCCCGCGAGAGGAGCGCGCCCACGAGCTCCGCCAGGCACGCAATCCCGACGAGCCAGCCGGACGCGAAGGGCCACAGGTAGCGCAGGCGATTGGCGAGGAACGTCACGTAGGCGCACGGCGCGAACATCGCGAGGGCGAGCGCGAGCACCGCCATCGCGCGATCGACCTTGCGCGCCATCACGCCACGGATCGACACGGCGAGGAGCCCCGCGACCGCGATCCCGGCGCCGCCGCGGGGGAGAAACTCGGACGACCACACCTCCCCGTTCAAGATCGTGCGAAATAGCACCCGCGCGTTGGCGCTGAAGGTGGCGCCGAGCGGGTGGTACGGGTTGCCGATGGCGAGCTTGACCTGCGTGGTGCTCGACGTGGCCTTCCCCGTGAGCGCGAGGAGGAGCAGCGGGGTGAGCGCCAGGCCGATGAGTGGGAGCAGCCCTTCGAGCCGTCCGACGAGACCGGAGCGGCGCGGGTTGGACACCACGGCGAGGGCGAGCAGCGCCGACGCGAGCGCCCCCTCCGGCCGCATGAGCGGCGCGGCGATCGCCAGCGCGCACAGCTCGAGCCACGCCGACCGAGTGCGCCCGGTCGGGCCCGCCTCGCACCACTCCGCCCCGCGGCGCGCCGAGCGCGCGAGCAGCCACGCGAACGGGATGACCTCCATGCCGCTGGCGGCGCACCACACGTGCCCGCCGAAGGTGAGCACCATCGCGCCCGCGCCCACCGCGACCGTCTCCGACACGAGCCCTCGCGCGAGCTTCGCGGTCTCGTAGGCGAGCGCCGCGAGGCACGCGAACGACAAGACCCACGCCGGCCACATGAGAGCGTCGCCGCGAAACCCCATCGCGTAAAACGGCGCGAGCACCGCCGGCCACAGCTGGCTCGTCGCCCCGGTGGAGATGGGCTCGCCGGCCTGAAAGCGCATGGGGTGGCCCTGGACGATCGCGCGCGCGTACTGAAAGTGGATGTACGTGTCGTCCAGCGAGGCGGCGGCGTGCCCCGTACGGCGCAGGACGGCCCGCAGCGTGAAGAACGCCACGACCAACGTCGGCAGCGCCGTCGGCGCGGCGCGGGTGAGGAGACGCTGAACGCGCCCCTCGAGGTCAAGCGCATCGACCGCCATGGAAGCGTCGCACGCTACCACACGCGCGCACGCGCACACGCACGCGCGACAACACACCTCGGGCCGCTGGAGGAGCGCCCGCAGGGGCAACGCCACGACAAAAATGGCGAGCCCGGCGCCGAGGGGGGCCGGGCTCGCAGAAGCCGTCGAAGCGGCTCGACTACTTCTTCATCGAGCCGGGGGCAATCTCGCCGGTGCGAGGGTTGACCGTCACGTTCTCGTCCTTGTCGTACTCCCCCCGGTGGCCGACGTCGTTGAACGTGTAGGCGAAGAAGATGCCGATGAACCCAACGCACGCGAGCACCATGAGGCCGTTGAACTTGGCGTCGTGGCGAATGTGCATGAAGAACATCACCACGAGCGAAGCCTTCATGCTCGCGATGATGACGACGGCGGCCAGGTTCAGCCGGCCGAGGTCGACGTACGACTGCCCCACCGTGAGAGCGGTCAGCGTGAGCAGTGCTCCGAAGATCCCTATGTAGAAGGGAACTGAGGAGACGTGCGTGTGAACGGCGCCGTCATCGTGATTTTCGTGTGCGCTCATGGTCGTTCTCGCTCGCTCAGATGAGGTACATGAGGGGGAAGAGGTAGATCCACACGAGGTCGACGAGGTGCCAGTAGAGGGCGGCCAGGTCCACCGGCGTGAAGAACTCCTTCGAGAAGTCGCCGCGCCAGTTGCGGATGTAAATCCAGATGAAGATGCCAATCCCGATCACGACGTGCAGACCGTGGATGCCGGTCATGACGAAGTAGAGCGAGAAGAAGATGTGGGCGTTCTCGGGCAGCGGCTCCGCGCCCTGCTTCAGGTGCTCGGCGTTCGGGTGAAAGAGGTCGCCGGGGAGCAGACCCGCGTGGAACTTGTGCGTGTACTCGAAGTACTTGATCACAAGGAACATGCACGCGCAGAGGATGGTGATCACGATGTAGCGCCCGGTCTCGGCGCGCTTGCCGAGCTGGGACGAGCGCACCGCGAGCGCCGCCGTGAAGCTCGAGAAGAGGAGCACCACCGTGTTGGTCGCGCCCATCTCCTTGTTCAGCTGGTGCGACGCGGCGACGAACATCTCCGGATACCAGTTCCGGAAGACGCCGTAGGCGACGAAGAGCCCGCTGAAGAAGAGAATTTCCTGGACCAGGAAGACCCACATTCCGAGCTTGGCCGTCTCGAACTGCTGCAGCGGCGTGTCGAAGTGGTGCTGAAGCCACTTCGGGCCGTGGTGCCCGTGGTCGTCGTGACCGTGCCCATCGTGTCCGGGCGTTTCGTGGCCTTCTGCGGCCGCGGCTTCGGTGCTCATGAGTGTTATTTTCCGAGGCGAGCGTGAGTCGAGAGTGGCGAGAGGTCGGGGATCCGGCGGGGCGTACGCCACGGCGCGACGGGGGTCGCGCCGCGACGCTCAGTCCTCGCTCAGCTCCTCGTCGGTGGCAAGGTGGTACTCGTACGGGCCGCGCGTGATGACGGGCGTCTCGGTGAAGTTGTAGAGCGGAGGCGGCGTCGCCGTCTGCCACTCGAGGGCCGCCGAGCCCCACGGGTTGCGCGGAGACTTCGCGCCGCCGAAGAGCGAGCGGGCGAAGTTGATGAGGAGGATGACGAAGCCGACGCCGAGCACCCACGAGCCCATCGTGGAGATCTGGTGGAGCCCCTGGAACTCGGGGAGGTAGTCGTAATAGCGGCGCGGCATGCCGCGCGAGCCGAGCACGAACTGCGACATGAAGGTGATGTTGAAGCCGATGAAGACGAGCGCCCACCCGGCGATGGCCGGCTTCTCGTCGTAGAGCTTGCCGGTGATTTTGGGCCACCAGTAGTGGAGCCCGCCGACGAAGCCCATGACCGTGCCGCCCACCATGACGTAGTGGAAGTGCGCGACGACGAAGTAGGTGTCGTGGAGGTGGACGTCGACGGCGAGGATGCCGAGGAAGAGGCCCGTGAGGCCGCCGATCGTGAAGAGGAAGATGAACGAGAGCGCCCACAACATGGGCGACTGGAGCGATATGGAGCCCTTGTAGAGCGTGGCCACCCAGTTGAAGACCTTCACGCCCGACGGGATGGCGATGAGGAAGGTGAGGGCCGAGAACACCATGCTGGCGTACTGGCTCATGCCGGCGACGAACATGTGGTGACCCCACACGAGGAAGCCGAGGAGCGCGAGGCCGAGGGAGCTCATCGCGATGAACATGTAGCCGACCGGCTCGCGGCGGCTGAAGGTGCCGATGAGCTCGCTCACGACGCCCATACCCGGGACGATCATGATGTAGACGGCGGGGTGCGAGTAGAACCAGAAGAAGTGCTGGTAGAGGACGGGATCACCGCCGAGGCGCGGGTCGAAGATGCCCAGGCCGAACGCGCGCTCGAGGGTGAGCAGGAGCAGCGTGATGGCGAGCACCGGGGTCGCGAGGACCTGAATGATCGAGGTCGCGTAGAGCGCCCACGTGAAGAGCGATAGGCGGCGCCACGACATGCCCGGCGCGCGCATCTTGTGCACCGTCGCGATGAAGTTCACGCCCGTGAGGATCGACGAGAACCCCATGATGAACGCGGCGAGCGTCATAGGAACGACGGCGCTCTGGGAGCCGACGAGCGACGACGAGCTGTACGGCACGTAGAAGGTCCAGCCGGTGTCTACGCCGCCGTTCACCATGCTGTAGAGGCCGAAGCAGGCGCCGAAGATGTAGACGTAGAGGCTGAGCAGGTTCAGCTTCGGGAAGGCGACGTCTTTGGCCCCGAGCTGAATGGGGAGGATGATGTTGCCCATCGCCGCCGGGATGGACGGGATGATGAACAGGAAGACCATCACGACGCCGTGGAGCGAGAACATCCTGTTGTAGGTGTCCTGGTCCATGATCGTGCGCCCCTTGGTGAGGAGCTCGACGCGCAGCACGAGCGCGAAGATCCCCCCCGCCAGGAAGGCGATGAGCACGGCGACGAGGTACATGACCCCGATCCGCTTGTGGTCGAGGGTTACGAGCCAACTCCCGATACCTCGCTTGACCTCGAGGTAGTTCTTCTCGTCGTCGGACGCGTGTCCGTGATCGCCGGTGTGAGGTGTAGTGACGGCTGCCATGGCGTTCTCCGAGTCCCCTTACTTGACCGACTTGATGTAGGCGATGATGGCGTCCATCTGGGCGTCCTTGAAGACGAAGGGCGGCATCTGCACCGACTCGTAGCCGGAGACGATCTTGGCCTGCGGCTTCGCGATGGATTCACGGAGGTAGTTGTCGTCGGCCATCATTTGCCCAGCGGTCGTGGGCTGCATCGTACCGGCGATGCCCTTCAGCGAGGGGCCGACGATCTTGGTTCCGTTCATCGAGTGGCAGGCGTTGCAGCCGTTCTTCTTGAAGAGCGCCTCACCCCACTTTGCCGGCCCCTCGACGCCCAACTTGGCGTACTCATTCGGGATCTTGCTGAGCTCGTCGAGGTGGGCCTTGTAGTCCTGCGCGCTCACCACGTGGATCTTGGCGAGCATGTAGGAGTGATCCTTGCCGCAGTACTCGGCGCAGAACACCGGAGCGTCACCGATCTCGTTCGGGGTGAAGGTGACGTAGCTGTACTGGCCGGGCACCGCGTCGCGCTTGGCGCGCATGGCGGGGATGAAGAAGCTGTGAAGCACGTCCTCCGAGGAGAGGATGAGCTTCACGGGCTTGTTCACCTCGAGGGTGAGCTCGTTCGGCTCGTTGTCGCCGGTGGGGTACTCGAAGCTCCAGCTCCACCGCTTGCCGCGGACGCGGTACTCGCGGGCACCCTCGGGCACCATGGTGTTTCGCGCGAAGACCTCGTAGCCCCAGTGGAAGAGGAAGACGATGAAGATCAGCGGGGTGATCGTCCAGAACAACTCGAGCTTCGTGTAGTCCTGGGTGGGCTCCGCCTTCACGCCCTTTTGGCGCCTGTACTTCACCGTGAACGCGACCGTGGCCACCGTGATGACGACGGTGAACACGAGCGAGAAGTAGTAGGTGAAGTTGTAGAGCCAGTCGATTTCGGCGGCGCCGGTCGACATGGCTGGAGGCAGCTGGAAGCTTTCTTGGGGTACAATCATCGTTCGTTCTCGGGGGCGTGACGGGTCCGCACCTGCAAAAGATCGCGGAGAGAGCGCGGGGAGACCGCGGGGAGACCGCGGGGAGACCTAGGAGGGCGTGGCAGCCGCCTCGCGGGGGGGCCGGGTGTGCGTGGGCTCGAGAGCCGCGAGCAGGCCGCCCTTGTTTCGCTCGCGGAGCCAGAAGAGGGACAGCATACCGCCGAGGAGGAGCGCCGTGAGCGCGCCCCCCACCTGCATCACGCGAGTGGCCACCAGCACGTACCGACCGCCCTGGGGATCGTAGTGATAGCAGTAGAGGATGATCTGCTCGACGGTGGAGATGCTCCGCCCCTCCGACGCCTCCAACAGCCCGAGGCGCACGTCGTTCGGGTCGAACTCGAGGCCATAGAGGTAGCGAGCCATCTGGCCATTCGGCTTCACGAGCATCATGACCGACGGGTGCGCGTACTGCTTCTGGCGCTCGTCGTACTGGTAAGTGAAGCCCGTGGCCTCAGCCACGCGGTCGATGTTGGCCTTGTCGCCGAGCAGGAAGTGGAACCCTCGCCCGTCGCCGCGGCCGTAGTCTCTCACGATGCTGTCGCGCTTGGCGGCCGCGCGCGCGGCGGTGTCGTTCGGGTCGATGCTGATGACGACCATGTCGAACTCGGCGCCGACCGACCACTGCACGCCCTGGAGCGCGCGCGAGGTGGCGCTCAGGATCATGCTGCAGAGGACGGGGCACGAGTGGTACGCGAAGAGCAGCACCACGGGCCGCTTGCCGTCGAACATCTGCCGCAGCTCCACCGGCTTGCCGGCGAGGTCACGGAACTTGGCGTCGAGGGGGAGCCCCTGGTCGAGGTGCTCTTTGACGGCCACGTGCTTGAGCTCCTCGGGCATGCCCTCGGGCGTCGGCGCCGTGGGCCCCTGCTCCATGAAGCCCTGCGCCCGCGCCGGCCCCGCCGCGCTCATCGCGAACGCGAACGCGAACGCCGCGAGGAGCGCGCGGCCGCGGCGGAGCAGGGAGGAGGTGGAGGGGGCGGAGGGCATGCGGGCTATGGCGAGCGCTCTGGGCGCCTCAGGGGCAGTGCTTGGTCACGTTGATCGTGATCCGGCGGTTCACGTTGCGTAGGGCCTCGAGCTTCTCGGGGCCGAGCTTCTTGGCCTCTTCAGAGTCGGGGTCGGGCTCGGCGACCGCCGGCTTGGTGGAGCCCGCGCCGCTGGTCGCGCCGATGGCCGACTCCCGGACGCCCGCGGCGACGAGCGCCTTCTTGACCGCCACCGCGCGCTGCTCGGAGAGCTTCAGGTTCTTGTCGGCTGCGCCCTCCTTCGAGGTGTGCCCGGTGATGTCGAACGTGAGCTCGGGGCAGCCCTGCGAGAAGGCGACGAGCTCCTGGAGCGCGGCAGCGCTGCTCGGCTTCGTGCCGTCGACCTTGTCCGTGCCAGGCACGAAGTCGATGTCGTTGAAGCTGAGCGAGCCGCCGTGCTTCTGGAGCTCCTTCTCCTGCGCGAGGCGCGCCTCGTGCCCGGCCGACGCCTTGCACGCGGCCAGCTCGCCCGAGGACGGCACCGCGAGCGCCTTCTTGGGGGCCTTCGACCAGCCCGTGAGCGGGCCGAGGTCCTCGGAGGGCTGCGGGGCGAGGTCGGCGGGGCGCGACTTTGCGAGCTCCGCCATGGCCGCGGTGATCGGCATCCCTGTCTGAGTGAGGTGCTTCTGCTCGCCCTCGCGGAGCTGGACCAGGGGCTCGTGCGTGGCGGGGAGCTTCTCGGCCGCGACGGCCTCGTTCACCGACACGAAGTAGGAGTCGAGCCCGAGCTTCACGCCGATGAGGCACAGCACGACGATGGAGCCGATCTTGAAGATGAGCGCGTTGCGGGGTTCTGACCTGTCGTATGCCATGATTCGCTTTCCCGCTTTCAGGCCTGCTCGAAGGCCAGGGCGCGCTTGAGGCGCGGATCGCCGACCGGGATGAGCTGGTGCTTGCCCATGAAGTAGAACACCGCCGCGAAGTACACGCCGCCGACGCCGGCGACGCAGGTCAGGTCGAGCCAGTGCGGCGAGACCTCCTTGGTGAGGTTCGGCAGGATGAACCAGTAGATGTCGATGAGGTGAACCACGAAGAGCCACACGGTGCCCATCTTCAGAATGCCCAGGTTCCGCTTCGCGTGGCGGGAGATGAGCATGAAGAAGGGGATCACGAAGTGGGCTGCCATGAGGCCAATGCTCACGATTCGCCAAGAGCTGTCCGCCTGGCCGAGACCACGCGTGTGGTAGTAGGTGGTCTCTTCGGGGAGGCCGGCGTACCAGATGAGCATGTACTGGGAGAAGCCGATGTAGGCCCAGAAGCCGTTGAAGCCGAAGAGGAGCTTCCCCATGTCGTGGAAGTGCTCGACGTTCACCATGCCCTTGAGCGGACCAGAGTCGCGGAGCGACATGGTGAGGAAGATGAGCACGGCGAACGCCGCCACGGTCGAACACGAGAAGAGGTACACACCGAAGATGGTGGAGAACCAGGCCGGGTCGAGGCCCATGACCCAGTCGAACATCGCGAACGTGAGACTGAGCCCGAAGGCCCAGGCCGCGAGGGGCGACACGCGCGCCGCAGCGACGGTGTCCGAGGGGTCCTTCGTCGTGTCCTGGCGGGTGGAGATGCGCAGGAAGCCGAGCCCAAGGGCGCACCAGATGGCCAGGTAGGCCGCGGCGCGCACGAGGAAGAAGGGCTTCTGGAGGAACGCGGTCTTGGCCGCGAGGGTCGCGGCGTGGGCGACGTGGTGCGGGTCCGGAGCGCCCGCGCCGTGCTCGCCGTGGGCAGGGGCCGACGCGGCATGCTCCTTCGCGGGCGCCGCAGCGCCGTGCCCGGCGGCCGCCGGCGCGGCGTGCTCGGGGGCCGCGCCGTGCTGCGCGGCCTGCGCCTCGGCCACGAGGGCGATCGAGGCGTGGTGCTCGCCGCCGCCGCCGTGCTCACCGGCGCCGTTCCACCACGGGAAGAGGTGGCCGGCAGAGAGGAGCACCGGGACGAACAGCACCGGGAACGCGACGAGCCCGGCGGCGCAGAACTCGGCGACCCGGCGGACCGTCACGCTCCAGCCGGCGCTGGTCATGCGGTTGATGAGGATGAAGAACACCGAGCCGAGCCCCACGAGGAGGAACGCGACGAAGGCGAACAAGTAGGAGAACGCGAAGCGCTTCGCGTCGATCGCGAGCCCGCCGAGGGACGCGGCGAGGCCCGCCCCGCCCACGCCAGCGGCGATCTTCCAGGCGTTCGCCCAAGGCGTGCCCTCGATGGTGTAGACCGCGTCCTTCTTGGGGGAGGACTTCTTGGATTTCTCGCTCACAGCGTCGGCTCCTGCGGCACTTTCGCCTGGCTGAGCTGGAGCGCGCGCACGTACGCGACGATCGCCCAGCGGTCGTTGACCTGAATCTGCGGGTAGGCCGGCATGTTGTTCTTGCCATTGGCCACGGTCGCGTAGAGCTGACCGTCGGGCATGTGGCGAATGCGGTCTTGGTGGAACGTGGGGGGCGCGAAGGCGCCCGCGCCGCCCGCGACGGCGCGCTTCTTCACCATGCCCTGCCCGCTGCCGGTGGCATCGTGGCATGGGGTGCAGAAGATGCCGTAGCGCTCCTGTCCACGGAGGAGCGTCTGCTCCATGCCGCCGTGGGCCTCGACGACCGACTTCGGCACCGTGAGCAGATAGCCCATGTTGTCGTCGGTGCGGCCGGTGGTGACGGTGCGATCGGGGTCGCGCTCACGCGGCACGGTGCCCTCGGGGATGGGGCGCATCGTACGCTTGTCGTCGAAGTAGGGGCTCTCCTCCTGCACGTCGTACCGGGGCTGGTCGTACATGTTGCGGATACCTACGATGGGCGACTCCTTGCTGGTCTGGCCGCGGCAGCCGGCGAGGCCGGCGGCGAGGGCGACCAGGGCGAGCGGGGCGAGCGCGGCGGCCGCGGTTCGAGCGAGCGGGCGAGGCTGAGTGCGAGGCATGCGGTTCGAGCGCTTCATCCGTGCGCCTCCTCCTCGGAGGGCAGGCCGCCCTCGTTGTCGTCATACACGAGCTCGACGTGGTCGGCGTGGCACTGCTCGAGCAACTTCTGGGTCTTCTCGAGATCGAACTTGGGGTCCTCTGCCTCGATGCCGATGAAGAACTTGTCGTCACTGCAGGAGGAGAAGCGCTCCGAGTTGAAGATCGGGTGGTGGTGCCGCGGGAGCTTGTTGAGCCCGAACATCCCGAACACCGACGCGAACGCCGAGAACAAGACCGTGAGCTCGAACATGATGGGGATCTGCGAGGGGAGCGAGTACCCCGGCTTCCCGCCGATGACGAGCGGGTAGTCGACGCCGTTCATCCACCACATCATGAAGAAGGCGACCGTCGTGCCCGTCATGGCGGCGCCGAACACGATGGGGCCGAGCTTGCTCTGCTCGAGGCCCATCGCCTTGTCCATGCCGTGCACGGGGAACGGCGTGTGGGTGTCCCAGGTCTTGTAGCCTGCGTCGCGCACCCGCTCGGCGGCGTGCAGCACGGCGTAGGCCGTGCCGAACTCGGCGAGGATCAGGGCGGGCTTCTTGTCTTTGTCCGACATCACTCAGCCTCCGCGGCGACCGGCTCGCCGCCGTGGCCGTGCTCGTCGTCGTGCTCGCCGCCGGTATCGCCAGGCGCGTTGGGGTCATAGTGGGCGTCCGCCTCGGGGAGCGTGGCCTTGACCTCGGCGATCGCGATCATGGGCACCCAGCGGATGAAGAGGAGGAACAGCGTGAAGAAGAGCCCCAGCGTGCCCAGGTAGATGAAGATGTCGACCAGGGTGGGCCGGAAGTATCCCCACGAGGACGGGAGGAAGTCGCGGTGGAGCGACGTCACGATGATGACGAAGCGCTCGAACCACATGCCGATGTTGATGAGGATCGACACCACGAACATCACCGGGATGCTGGTGCGCATCTTCTTCGACCAGAACACCTGCGGGGAGAGCACGTTGCAGGAGACCATGATCCAATAGGCCCAAGAGAAGGGGCCCGTGGCGCGGTTGACGAAGAAGATGTAGCGCTCGTACTCGTTGCCCGAGTACCAGGCGATGAAGAACTCCATCGCGTAGGCGTAGCCGACGAGGCTGCCCGTCGTGAGCATGATCTTGTTCATCAGCTCGAGGTGCTTCATCGTCACGATGCTGCGCAGGCCGTACACCGCGCGGGTGATGAGCATGAGCGTCATGACCATCGCGAAGCCCGAGAAGACAGCGCCGGCGACGAAATAGGGCGGGAAGATCGTGGTGTGCCAGCCCGGCATGAGCGACGTGGCGAAGTCGAACGAAACGACCGAGTGCACCGAGAAGACCAGCGGGGTCGAGATGGCCGCCAGAATGAGGTACGCGCGCTCGTAGTTCTGCCAGTGGCGGTTCGCGCCGCGCCAGCCGAGGGCGAGCGCGCCGTAGACGCGGCGGCGGATCGCGGTGCGCGCGCGGTCGCGGAGGGTCGCGAGGTCGGGGATGAGGCCGACGTACCAGAACAGCGCGGAGACCGTGGCGTACGTGGAGACCGCAAAGACGTCCCAGATGAGCGGGCTCTTGAAGTTCGGCCACATCTGCATCTCGTTCGGGATTGGCAGCATGTAGTACGCGTACCAAATTCGCCCGACGTGAATGCCGGGGAACACGAGCGCGCAGAGCACGGCGAAGATGGTCATCGCCTCCGCGAAGCGGTTGATGCTCGTTCGCCACTTCTGGCGGAACAGGAAGAGCACCGCGCTGATGAGCGTGCCGGCGTGACCGATACCGATCCACCAGACGAAGTTCGTGATGTCCCAGGCCCAGAAGACCGGGGCGTTGTTGCCCCAGACGCCGATGCCGGTCCAGAAGAGGTAGCCAATGGCCAACCCCATGATGCCGGTGAAGTTGAAGGCGAGGAGGAAGCCAATCCACCAGCCGCGCGGCGCGGGGTTCTCGGTGACCCGACAGACCGTCTCGCTGATCGACTTGATCGTGGTGCCCTCGCCGACGAGCGAGACTTCACCGATTTCTTTGATGGGAAGATGCGGGCTGCTCATTTCAAGCCTTCCCCATTTCGGGATTCGGGTTCCGGATCTTTCCGAGGTACTTGGTGCGCGGGTGCGTGCCGAGCTCGGCGAGGAGGTGGTAGGCACGCTGCTGCTGGTCGAGCTGCGCGACACGGCTCTTGGGATCGTTCAGATCACCGAAGACGATGGCCTGCGCGGGGCAGACCTGCGCGCACGCGCTGACGATGTCGCCCTCGCGGACCTCCCGCCCTTGGGTGCGAGCGGCGATCTTCGCCTCCTCGATGCGCTGGACGCAGTAGTTGCACTTCTCCATCACGCCGCGCATGCGGACCGTGACGTTCGGGTTGTACTTCAGCTTCTCGACCTCGGGGATCTCGCCGAGGTCGCCGTGGTAGTTCAGGAAGTTGAAGCGGCGCACCTTGTAAGGGCAGTTGTTCGCGCAGTAGCGAGTGCCGATGCAGCGGTTGTAGGCCATGTCGTTCAACCCCTCGGGGGTGTGCGTCGTGGCGCTGACCGGGCAAACGTTCTCGCAGGGTGCCTCTTCGCACTGCACGCAGGCGACGGGCTGGATGGTGACCTCCGGGTTGTCGATGTCGTCACCGACGAAGTAGCGATCGATGCGGATCCAGGCCATTTCGCGGCCGCGCATGATCTGCTCTTTGCCGACCACCGGGATGTTGTTCTCGGCCTGGCAGGCGATGACGCAGGCGTTGCAACCCGTGCACGCCGACAGGTCGATGCTCATGCCCCACTTGTGGCCCTTGGAGTAGTCGGCCTGCTTCCAGAGCGGCAGCACCTTGGGGTCGGGCGAGCCAGCCTTCCGCTTGCGCGCGTCGCTGGGGAACTCCACGAAATTCGGGAGCTTGCGGTACTCTTCGAGGGTCGCGTCGATCGCCACCGGGCGACCTTCCATGTCGTGGTGGTCCTGCGTCTGGGCGATCTTGAAGCGGCCCGTGGCGACGTCGTAGGCGCCGTTGGGCTCCACCCGGCCGGGCCCCGGCGAGTCGCTCCCGGAGATGCCAGGCCGCCGGAGCTTGTCGGCGAGCTTCTCGCGCTCGTCGGCGGTCATCTTCGCGATGGTGGCGCCCTCGGCGAAGCCCATCGCGTCGGTGGTGCGCAGCGGGCCGATGTTGAAGCCGTGTTTGTCGCCGTAGCGACCCGCCTCTTGCCGACCCCACCCGAGCGTGAGGGCGACGGTGTTGTCGCCCTGGCCCGGCTGGATCCATGTGGCGATCGCGGCGGAGTCGGCGCCCCGCGTGATGCGGATCATGTCGCCGCTCTCGAGGCCGAGGGCCTTCGCGGTCGCCGGCGACACCGACGCCACGTTGTCCCAGGTGATCTTGCTCGCCAGCTCGGGGAGCTCGAGGAGCCAGGGGTTGTTGGCGTAGCGCCCGTCGTAGATGCGCGCGTCGGGCGCGAACGTGAGCTCGAGGTTGTCCTGGCCGAGCGGCTTCGCGGAGCGGGTCGCCTTCGCGACCGCCTGGGCGATCTCGGCGCCCTTCGGCGTGAGGTTGCCCTTCGGTCGCTGCTCGGCGCCGGCCACGACGCCCTTGTGCAGGGCGCGGGTCCAGACCTGCTCGAAGGCCGCGGCACCGCAGGGTTTGCCGCCCTCGAGGGGCATGGCGCGGAGGGTGTCGCGCACGAGGTCGTGGCCCTTCCGGCTGGCCTCGCCCGCGATGAGGGCGAGGATCTCGAGGTCGCTGCGGCCCGAGTGGATGGGCTGAATGAGCGGCTGCTGCACGGCGAGCGTGCCGTCCAGCGCGCGGGCGTCGCCCCAGGTCTCGAGCTCGTGCGCGCGAGGGACGGCCCAGCTGCAGGCGAGCGCCGTCTCGCTCATGTGCGAGGTGTAGGCGAACGTGTTGAGGACCGCGTGGAGCTTCTCGCCGAACTTCAGGTCGGCCGGCGCGTCGTAGGCCGGGTTTCCGCCCAGCACGACGAGCAGGTTGACCCGGTTGCCCTCCATGTCGGCAGCGAGGGTCTTCAGTTCGTCGAGGCTCTCGACCTCGTCGTGGGCGGCGAAGTAGTTCACCGTGCGACCCACGTTGCCGAGGGCGACGTTGACCGCGCAGGCGGCGGCGTGGACGCGCGCGGGCTGGCGCGCGCCGACGAGCACCGCGCTCTTGCCCTTGTTGGCGAAGAGCTCCTTCGCGACGGCCTTGAGCCAGCTCGCGGGGATCGACTTCGCGTCGACCTTGTCGGACTCGGCCGCGATCGGCGCGAGGGCGTCGCCGCCGGCGCCGAGCGCCTTCAGCTCCTTCGCGAGCGCGAGGAGGTAGCCCTCCACGTCACGAGCCGCGAGGCGGAGGCGGTGATCGGCGTTCGAGCCGGTGACGGTGAGCGCGGGCTCGACCACGTAAAGGCGGTTCATGCCCTCGGTGGGCGACTTCGGCCGACGACCCGCCGAGAAGCCGCGTGCGTTGCGGACCGCGCCGCTCTCGAGGCCGAGGAAGTCCGAGTCGAGCGAGAGGATGGTCTCGGCCTGCGAGAGGTCGTGGACCACGTTGAGGGCCTCGCCGAACGCGAGCTTCGCGCCCTCGCGGGCGGAGGTGTCGTTGACGGGCGAGTAGGCGATGAGCTTCGCCTTGGGGAAGCGCGCCTTCACGGCGTCGCGGAGCCGCGTGAACGTGGGCGACGAGGCGGGCTGGTAGAGCACACGGAGCTTCTGGCCGCCGTCGGCCATCTGCAGCTTGACGGCGTCTTGGAGCGCCTGTTCGGCCTCGGCGAAGCCCGCGGCGACGTGCCCGATGTTGCGCGTGCCCTCGCGGCGGGCGTGCATCGGCGCGCGGATACGATCGGGATCGTAGACGTCGAACACGCTCGCTTGCGCGAAGTGGTCGGTCTTGCCGCGGCTCGCGGGGTGGTCGGGGTTGCCCTCGATCTTCGTGGGCCGGCCCTCGTGGGACTCGACGATGAGGCCGAGGGCCTCGCCGCGCTGCACGCGCACGCTGGCGTAGTGCTCCGAAACGCCGGGGAGGGCGTACTCGGGCGCCTTCGTGTAGGGGAGGATCTTCTCGACGGGGCGGCGGGCGCAGCCCTCCGCGAACGCGGCGGTCGAGAGCCCCGCGAACAGCATGAAGCCGCGGCGCCCGACCGAGCCAGGGTCGTCGGCGGCCTGCGCCAGGGCGCGGGCCTCGTCGAATCCCTTGGGGAACTCGGCGGTGGCGCGCGCGTCACGCGCCGCAGGGTCGGCCTTCGCCTCGAGGCTCTTCCAGAAGGTCTTGGTGCCGTCGGCAGTCGCGGCGGGGGTGGGGAAAGGCGGACGGCGGCTCATCGGTGGCACCCCGAGCAGTGCGTGGGCGGGTTGACTTGCGGCGCGGTCCAGTTGGCCGCCGCGGCGGGGGTCCACTCCATGTTCGTGACCTGATCCTTCGGGCGAAGGTTGGGCGTGGGGTTACGGTGGCAGTCGAGGCACCAGCCCATGTTGATTGGGGCCTCGCTCCGGACGACTTCCATACGGTCGACGCGACCGTGGCAGGTGGCGCAGCCGACGCCGACCGCGACGTGAACGCTGTGGTTGAAGAAGGCGTGGTCGGGGAGCTTGTGGATCTGCACCCACTCCACCGCCGTGTTCTTCTCCCAGCTCTCGCGTACGGGCTTGAGCCGCGCGCTGTCGGTCTTGACCATCGCGTGGCAGCCCATGCAGGTCTGCGTCGGCGGGATCATGGCCTTCGCGGCGTTCTCGACGTTCGTGTGGCAGTAGCGGCAGTCCATGCCGAGCTGCCCGACGTGGAGCCGGTGCGAGTAGGGGACCGGCTGCTCCGGCGCGTAGCCCACCTGGAAGTGCTTGGGACCGAGGTAGTACCAAACGAGGAGGACCAGCACCGCCGGGACCACGGCACCTACGGCGCCGAGGATCATCGGGAGCTTGTTGAGCGATCGGGGGAAGATCTGCATAGGCGTGCCAGACTGCGGGGAGCGGGGAGGGCCAGGCTCGCGCCCTTCTGCCCACGGGCGTACGCCCACGGGCGCGGAGGCGCCGGATAGCGGCGCTCTTATAGAGGAGCCATGGCTCCACGTACAAGTGCGTTCGGGAAGGAAATCGAACGTGCCGCCGTGCAGTTGCAAGTGCCGAGAAGCACTCGTGAAAGATGGCTGCGCAGATCGCGCAAAGTTTGCGCGCGCCGGGCTGGGGCGCGCCCTCGTGGCGGCGCTCCGCGACGCGCTGACGGGATGGGGGCGCGGGGCCCCGCCGGTCAGGGCTCCGAGAGCCGGTCGGCCTCGATTTTGTGGGTAGGGCAGTCGCGGGACAGCCAGGTCACCTCGACCGTCCGACCCTGCCCCTGTCCCTGTTCCCGTGGCGCCCGCACCAGGACCGACCCCGGGTTGAGGTCACGACGGGGGCCGCGGCTGGCGATGTCGCCGGGCTCGAGGCTGGCGCGGACCGCGACGAGCATGCCGCTGTGAAACTCGAAGCGGACCTTGGGGGCGTCGCCACCCGGCACAGAGTACTCGAGCATGCCCTCGCCTCCGGGGACGGACCGCCAGGTCGCGACCGCCCGGGTCGTCGGCGGCTGGAAGCGGGCGCGGACGTCGCCAGGGGTCATCCCCAGGCGGACGCCGTGGAAGGTCTCCGCGGGCTCGCGGCGCCTGCACCCGACCAGCGGCGCCAGCGCGGCCAGGATGGTGAGGGCCGTCAGGGCGGCCAGGATGGCGAGGGCCGACGGCCGCGTCGCGCCCTCGAGGCGGCGGTCGGGGCGCGAGGGGAGCAAGCTGACCACCCGGGTTCGTTAGGAGGCACCCGCGCGGCCGTCAAGCGCCGTGTGCCCTCAGGGCGTGGCCCTGCCGGCGAGCTGGAGAATTGGCAGGTAGAGGCCCAGCACGCACAGCCCGCACAGCAGCGTCCCGGCGGTGGCCGCGCCGACGAGCCGCGGCCGGCGGCCGGACGTGGTGGGCGCGAAGAGCCCCGAGAGGAGCAACAGCCCGACCGCCAGACCGGCGCCCGTTGGCACGTACCAGCGCAGCGCGAGCGAGGTGAGCCACGAGATGCGCGCGGGATCGCTGGTCATCGCACCAAGGCGCTGTCCGGCGACGAGCGAGAATCCGAGCAGGAACACAGACGTGTTCCCGGCGACCAGCGTGAGCGCCCAGTCGAGCCCGGTGAGGCGCGCGCGCCTGGCGGTCCCCCGCGGGGGTGCCCCGACCGCGGCGGCCTTGGGCTCCAGCGTCAGCGGGGGGGTCGACGCGTTCGAGGCGGTCGGTTCGCGGAGGTCGCTCATGACGCGGCAACCTAGCACCTCGCGGTGTGGGCGAAACCGCTGGGAGGCGCGTGCGTAGCGTGGGCATGTGGTCGCCCGCGCCGGCGCTCTCCTCGAGCGCCGGCCTCCCCTTTTTCCCCTTCGCAGAGCCCGCCGGCGCTACGGTGCGGCGCGTGCGGGACGTGCGGGACGTGCGAGGGGCGACGGACGAGCCGGGGGACGAGGGTCGCGCGCGCGCGCGCGCCGCGATGGCCCGCTACGGCGCCGGCGACGACGCCGCGTTCGGCGACGTGTACGACGACCTCTCGCCGCGGCTCTACCGCTACCTACTGCGGCTGACCCGCGACCAGGCTCGCGCCGAGGATCTGCTGCAGCAGACCTTCCTACAGCTGCACGACGCGCGGGGTCGGTTCCTGCCCGGCGCCGACGTGCTTCCCTGGTCGTACGCCATCGCGCGGCGCCTGTTCATCGACGGGACACGGCGGCAAAAGCGCGACCACCTCCACGACGAGTACGACGAGGGCCGATCGGCCGAGCAAAACGCGGCGCCGTCGGGTCAAGCGCTCGCCGAGGCCCGGGAAATCGCGGAGGCCCTCCGCGCGAAGCTCGAAGAGCTGCCGCCGCTTCAACGCGAGGCGTTCCGGCTCATCCGCGAGGAGGGGCTCAGCGTGGCGGACGCCGCGGCCATCCTCGGCGTGACCCCCGCGGCCGTGAAGCTCCGAACCCACCGGGCGTACGAAGGGCTCCGCGAAGCCCTCGCGCCGTTCGACCTCCTCGACGACGTCGACAAGGTCGGCAAGGGGGGCCGGTGATGGACCCGCGATCGCGAGCGCCGAGCGAGGAGGCCCCGCCGCGCCCCGTCCCCTGGGACCAGCACGCCGGCGCGCTCCCTGCCCCTGATCTGCGCGCGAAGCTGCTGGCCGCGGCACGCGCGAAGCCCGCCTCGACCACCCGAGAGCGCGCCGGACGGCGGTGGCGGCTCGCGCTCGGCGCGGCCTTGCCCGCCGTAGCGCTGTTTGGCGCGCTCGGCGTGGGGCCCAAGGGGCGACCGCTCGCTCTCACCGTTCTCATGGTCGTGGGGTGGGCGCTCGTCGCGTGTGCGGCGACCACACTCGCGTTCTGGGGTCGCTCGCCGCTCGGGCCGTCGCGCCCCGCGCTCGGCCTCCTGGGCGCCGCGGCGCCGCTCTCCGCGCTCGCGGTCTCGGCGATCGGGATGCTCTTCTTCCCCGACACCTGGTCCGGTGCGGTCACCTCGTCGACCCATACGGCCTGCATGGTGCTCGGGGGCGCGCTCGGGGCCGCGCCCCTAGGGGCGATGCTTCTGTACTTCCAGGGCTCCGACCCGGTCGCGCCGGGGCTCCGCGGCGCGGGGTTTGGCGCGGTGTCGGGCGCGTGGGGAGGCGCCGGGATGATGATGCTCTGCCCGCACCACACGTTCGCCCACGTGGCGATTGGGCACGTGCTCCCGATGGCGCTCTTCGCCCTCGCCGGTGCTGGCCTCGGCGCCGCGCTGCTCCGAGTTCGCCCGCGCCCGGCCTGAGGCCCGGACGCCGCGGGCTCGCTGAGCCATTCGTCGAATTGGACAGCGATCTAGAACACTTACACCGCGACATGGCCGCCCGCTGCTGAACGACTACGGGAGCGCCTTGACCCCCTCGGCCTCTCCCGCAGGGGTCGCGGCGAGGGTCTTCGCGCCCACCGAGCGAGCCGGCACTCCCGCGCCGCCCACGCCGTTCTTCACCTGGACGGCAACGAGGACCGGCGCGCCGCCGCGGTGCACGACCCCGTAGGAGGGGCCGGCCGCGCCGTTCCCGCTCACGCCCGCCACGCCGCCCGCCTCACCGTCGAACGACCCTGGAGAGGTCGGGAGCGGCACGCTCGAGCCGTGGTCGTCGCCCCCGCGGAGGCCCGAGCTGGCCGGGCTGCCGAAGGTCCCCTTCCCCGCCGCGCCGCCCGCGCCCGACTCGATGGTCATCGACACGAGCCGCAGCGGGCTGCGCAGCGCCATCACGCCCACGCTCGCGCCACCGCCGGTCCCCGGGGTCCCGGAGAGCCCCGCGCAGCCGCCCGCGCCCCCGCCCGCCCCCGAACGTCCCCAATAGCGCACGCCCATCGTCCCCCTCTCGCTCGGCCCCTGCCCCCGCCCGCCGCGACCCCAGGCGCCTGGCCCTCCCGAGGTGCCCGCGGTCCCGTCGCCCGGCAGGAAGCCTTCGTCGGTGAGCGCCCCCGCGCCCGGCGCCCCGTCGGTGCCCTGGACGGTGGTCGTCACGCCGGAGCCGCCCGTCGCGGCACCCGCCGGCTTCTGGCTCGCCCAATACGGGTGCCCGCTGAGCGGGATGAACACTCCCGAGTGGCCACCGTCGTCTCCGCTCGACTCGGAGACCAGCGCGCCCGCAGCGTCGAGGCACTGGATGCGAGCGCCCAGGCCGCCCGACCGAGGCGCGTCGCAGAAGCTGAACGGACCGGAGTCCACACAAATGGGGGCCGACGGCAGACCGGTCGTGGCGGTGCGCACGATCCGGGGCCAGAGCCTCGCTGGATCGACGCCGTCGACACCAGCCCGCGCAGCCCCCGCCCGAATGAGCCCGTTCGTGAAGGTGAGCGCGGCCGAGTCGACCGCCAGCACGCCGATGGAGCTCCGGTCGGCGTCGGGGCTCGTCGCGTTCGGCGCGACGATGGCGAGGTTGTCGACGCGCGTGGGGAGGGCGACGCCGCTGGCGCGGACGGCGGGGCTCGCAGGCGCCGCGAGCGTGCTCTGGCGAGTCGTGAGCTTCCATTCCGGTCCCGAGCAGTCGAGGCCGCCGCGGATCGACACGCCGCTCTCGAGCATGAGCGCCTCGGGGTAGCTGCCCTCGCAGACGAAGACGCTCTTCTTCTCGGCCTTGGCCTTCAGAAGGGCGGCCCCGATGCTCGCGAGCGGCGCGGCGCGGGTGCCAGCGGCGTCCGCGGCGCCGTTCTCGGTGACGAAGATCCCGAACGCCTCGGTGAGCTCGTCGGCCTTCGCCGCCGGCGGTGGGGGCGGCGGCTCCCCGGTGCGCCCTTGCGCGCCCCCGTCCGGGACCGGAGCCGACTCGCTCGACGCGGGGACTCCAAGCGCCTCGGGTCCCTCCGGAGCGCTCGAGCATCCCGCGACCGACAGCGCGGCGGCGACGACGGCGACGTGAGCGACCAGGGTGGAGAGGGTGAAGAGAGCAACGACCGATCGACGCATGACATCCTCCGGCGAGGCGGCACCCCGCGACCCGCTCGCGGTGGCCTACCTCGGAATGTTTCGCTCTCGGCGGGCGAGCCGGGATCGTTGCGCCCGCGACTTCTTTTCCGGACGATTTTTTTGGGGGCGACGCGCGCGGGAGGCGTCCCGCGGATCGTCCCCGCGGGCGCCGGGCTATGCTCGCCGTCATGCGCTCACTGCGACGTCGCTCCGTGGCCCTGCTGCTCCCCCTGCTCGCGGCGGGGCTCTGCGCTTGCAGGCCGCGCGCGGCCGCGCAGGACGCCGCGCCGACGCGCGTCACCCAGGACGTCGCGCCGGCCGTCTCGACGGCAGCACCGACCCCGGCCCGCTCCACCGCGCTCCAAGCGTCGGCGACCCCTGCGCAAGAGCCCGGGGCGACCGCGCCAGCGTCCGCCGAGGCAAGCGCACCGCGCCCGGGCCACGCGGTCCGCGCAGCGGTGCGCTGCGACCGGGCCGGGCGGAGGATCAGCGATCAGATTTTCGGCATCGCGTGGGATCTCGGCGAGGCCGCGCCTCAGAGCTTCCGAATGGGCGCTACCACGCGGCGCTGGGGAGGCAACGCGGCCTCTCGCTACAACCCCGAGATCGGCGCGTGGAACAGCGCGAACGACTGGTTCTGGGAGAACCACGGCATCACGAATCACCACACATTCCTGAAGCAAAACAAGGACAACCACCTCACGTCGGTGTTCACGGTGCCGATGCTCGGGTGGGTGGCGAAGGACAAGACCTCCTACACGTTCTCCGTCCGCAAGCACGGCCCACAACAGAAGGCCGACCCGCAGAAGCCGGACGCTGGCAACGGCCTCGATCCGACCGGCAAGCCCCTCGCGCCCGGACCGCCCGAGACCACCAGCCTCGCCGCGCCGCCGGCGCTCGTCGCCAAGTGGGTGAGCGAGCTCAAGGCCGCACGTGACGCCGGCCGCGAGGACGTGTCGATGTACATCCTCGACAACGAGCCGGCGCTCTGGAACTCGACCCACCGCGACGTGCACCCCGAGCCGGTGACCTACGACGAGCTGCTCGACCGCACGTTCCGTTACGGCGACGCGGTGCGCGCGGCCGACCCCACGCCGCGCATCGCGGGCCCGGCCGAGTGGGGGTGGCCGGGCTACTTGTTCTCCGCGAAAGACGCGGTCGCCGGCTTCCAGCAAAAGCCCGACAGGCTCGCGCACGGCGACGTGCCGCTCTCCGCGTACTACCTGCGCAAGGTCCGGGAGCACGAGCGGCGCACGGGCAAGAAGCTCCTCGATCTGTTCGACCTGCACGTTTACCCGCAGGCGACCGGCGTGTTCAGCGACAAGGCCGATCCGGCGACGGCGGCGCTCCGCCTGCGGCAGACCCGCGGACTATGGGACCCCACCTACCGCGACGAGTCGTGGATCCGCGACGTGGTGATGCTGCTGCCGCGCATGCGCCGCTGGGTCGACGAGAACGCGCCCGGTGTAGGGCTCATGATCGGCGAGTGGAACTTCGGCGGCGAGCCCCACCAGAGCGGCGCGCTCGCGGCGGCGGAGGCGCTCGGCAAGTTCGCCGAGTACGGCGTCGACGCCGCGTATTACTGGCGCGTCCCGAAGGATCGCTCGGCGGCCTACTGGGCGTTCCGCGCCTACCGCGACTTCGACGATCACGGGGCGCGCTTTCAAGACGAGCTCGCGGCGGTGGCCCAGGACGTGGACCGGGGCGCGCGCGTGTACGTGTCACGCGACGCCTCCGGGAAGAAGCTCGTGGCCATGCTCCTGAACTTCTCGGTCGACGCGTCGTTCACCGCGGAGCTCGCGCTCGAGGGCTGCGCGGCGACCGCGCGCGTGGCCTCCACGCGCGTGTTCGACTACCGCGACGCGGCGACGACCGGCCTCACCGCGCGCCCTGCGGGGCAAGGCGTGCGCGTCACGACGGGCGCGGCTCCGACCGTTCAGGCGGATGTCGCTCCGTACGCGCTCAGCGTGCTCGAGGTGACGCTCGAGTGAGCGCGGCTGTGAGCGCGATCAGCGGCCGAGCCGCCGAGCCTTCACGGTCCCGTCGAGCCGACAGAGCCCGCGCCCCTGCGCCGCCTGGAGCACCACGCCGGAGAGCTTCACCTCGAGCGCGCCCTTTCGCGGCTCGTAGGCGCTCACGCTGACGGTGCCCTCGATCGGATCGTTCCGCCACGACTTGGTCGCGGCGTCGTAGGCGCACGTCGTCGCGTTGCAGAGGTTCGTGTAGACGACGCCCCCAGCCATGAGGTTCATCACGTCGCGCTGCTCGGTGCGGTCGCGGGTCGACAGCGTGAACGATCGCCGCCCGGAGGAGAGCGCGAGCTGGAAGCTCCCGCTCGTGGGCGACGCACCGTTGGACACGGCGATCGAGTCGAAGCTGCTCGTGTTGGTCGCGACGACGAGGTCGCGGAAGTCGGGCGCGCAGTCACCCGTCGCGCGCAGGCTGACCTCGGCGGGCTCGGCGGCCGGAGGCGCCGCACCCTCGCCAGCGCCCGCGTCTCCCGAGGAGACCGGGGGCGCAGGGCTCGCGCCGGGCTCCGACGGCTCGGGCGGGGCCCCAGTCTCGCTCGCAGGCGCCTGCCGGGGCTCGCCGCTCCCGGGGACGAGCGTCTCGACGGTGCAGCCACCGAGCAGCGCGAGCGCGAGGGGCAGCGCGAGGGCGAAGGAGAGAGAGCTCGCGGCAGGGGCGGGGCGCACGATCATCGCGGGGTGTTACGCGCGCGGTCGCGAATTCTCCCCTCGGTCCGGCGCGCGGGCTCGCGGCGGCCGGAGAGGGGGCGGACGGCCGCGCGAGCATGGCACTTTCATGCATCCTACATGAACCCACTTACTCGCGCGGATTCGCCAGGGGAGGTTGCCTCTCGTCGGCGCTTCGCTACGTCTAACGAAAGGGTTCGAGAGGGCGTCGCTCGACGGTCGCCCGGAGGGAAAAAAATGGCAGACCGACGCGTTGGTTCGCTGGACACGGTCACGTTGGACGAGGCGCTGGCTTACCTCGACCGCGCCGACGGCGACGAGCTCGGCGCCGCGAGCGACCTGGCAGAGGACCGCAACCTCCTCGACGCGTGCGACGCGCAGCCGGACGCGACCGACGTCCACCACGCGCTCTTCCTCCTGCGCCGGGCGCGAGGCCTCCCCACGCCCAGCTTCGATCAGACCCGGTGCCAGCTGCGTCGACGCGCGGCGTGACTCCGGAGCTCACGGTCCTCCGCGTCACGGTCCGGGCCGAACCCACCACACGGCGTCGTGATCTTCGCGCAGGTGGGTTGGGCGCTGAGTTGGGCGCGCGCCTACCCTGGGAGCGCCCGCGGGGGCGGCGGCTCCGCGCGCGAGCTGCGCCACGCGGCGACGCCCACACCGGCCATGAGGAGCAGCACGATCGCGGCGGCGAGCCACGCGCTGCTGCGCGAGAGGCCGCTCTTGGGGGTCTGCCGCGCGAGGGCCTCTAGCTCCGCGGAGATCGGGTCCTCGGGCTCGGGCCTGCGGCGGTCGACGCCACGATCGCGCGGATCGCCGCTGCCTCGCCGGCGCTCTCCGACGATCGCCGGCGCGCACACCCGCGTGAGGCTCGCCGCGAGCTCCTCCGCGGACGGAAACCGCTGCCCGCGGTCGCGATGGCAAGCCGTGGCGAACCACAGATCGAAGCCCTCGGGCAGGCCCGGCCGCACCGACGAGGGCACCGGCATGGGCCCAGTGCACACCTTCAGCACGATGTCGCCGAGCACCTCCCCCGGGAAGGGGATGCGCCCCGTCATGGCCGTGAACACCGTAGCGCCGAGCGACCAGAGGTCGGTCAGCACGTCGGGATCGCCCGCCTCGGTGAGCTGCTCCGGGGCCATGAAGTTCGGCGTGCCGATCACCGAGCCAGGCTCGGTCGGACCCGCGAGGCCGCGAGGCACGCGCGGCTGGTCCAGGATCTTGGCGATGCCGAAGTCAACCAGCTTTACCGTAAACGGGAGCTCGTCGTCGGCGTGCTCGACGTTCGTCGCGAGGAACACGTTGTCGGGCTTGAGATCGCGATGGACGACGCCGCTACGGTGCGCCTTCGAGAGAGCGCGCGCCGCGTGGGTGACGATCTTGGCGAGGAGCGCCGGTTCGATCGGGCCACGGCCCTGCACCGCGGTCGCCAGCGACTCGCCCTCCAGGTACTCCATCACGATGTACGGCAGGCCGTCCGGGGTGGTGCCGTGGTCGTAGATCTGTACGGCGTGCACGCTGCCCACGCTGGCGGCGGCGCGCGCCTCGATCTCGAAGCGACAGCGCACGTCGGGCCGCGCGGCCAGCGAGGGGTGCACGAACTTGATGGCGACGGGCGTCTCGAGCTGGAGGTGCGTGCCTGCCCAGACCGTGCCCATGCCTCCGCGGCCGAGGAGGCGTCCGACGACGTACTTCTCTCCTACGATTTGCCCTTCGAACGAGGGCGCGTCGGTGGGAGGCGCGGGCATCGGGCCGACACACTATCGGAATTCGCGGCGAGGGTACCAGTTGCTGCTCAGCGCGAGGCGGGCGCGGCCCAGGCGGGCGCGGGGCCGAGTCCGAGGAGGCCTTCGAGCGACGCGCGGAAGGCCTCGAAGGGCGCCTCCTCGACCAGCGCGCCGCGAGCCACGCGGCCCGGCGCGCGCACGAGCAGCGGAACGGTGCGGTCGTACGCGTAGGGGCTGCCGTGGCTCATGCCCTTGCCGGCCACTTGGAGCGGGTCGAAGAACGCGCCGACCTTGGGGAGCACGTACACATCGCCAGCGCCCGGGCTCCACGACGCACACACCAGCGCGTCGAGGTCCGGCGGTGCGGTCGCTCCGCGGCCCGCGGCGGGCGCGGCGAGCGCCCCGCAGCGCTCCGCGAGCCAGCTCGCGGGGACCGCGCGAGCGACCCCGGGCTCCCGCGCGAGGGCCGCCACCACCGCGCGCTCCGCGGCGCGACGGGCGTTCGGATCTGCACGGATCTCCTCGCGAAAGAAGACCCACGGATCGCACACTCCTACGACCGCCGGCGACGCCTTGCGGAGCCTCGCGCCGAGCTCGTCGGGGAGGATCCGCGTGCCAGCGCAGGGACGACCAAAGGCGTCGGCGGCCTCGCACCCGCGCCGCTCGCGGGCGCGGACGGGGCGCGCCGCGAGCGTCTCGGGGAGCGGCACGGTGCCGTGATCGGCCGACAGCTGCGCGGACCACCCCGCCTCGCCGAGGCGCGCGTCGAGCGCGGCGAAGAAGCCGGCGAGGGCGCGGTCGAGCCGGCGGAGCTCGTCCCACGCCTCCCACGAGTCGGGCCCGAACACGTGCCCCACGTAGTCGTTGGCGGAGAGCGAGAGCAGGAGCAGCGTGGGGCCGGGGCGCGGCTCGGCGAGCGCCGCCTGCGCCATCGAGAGGAGCATGGCGTCGGAGGAGGGCGTGGCGCGCATGGCCTTCGCGCTCGTGATGGGATGCGGGAACGTGACGCCGAGTCCCTCCAGATCGCCCTCGCCGGGCGCGGCGTCGACGGTCTGCACGTGAGCGGCGAGCCATGGCGCGTCGAGGGGCGTCCACGGCGCTCGGCGAAACGTGCTCGCGGGGTGCGCTAGGAGCTCGGCGCGGGCGAACGCGGGCAGGTCTGGCGCGAACGCCGTGGACGTGACGAAGCCGTCGGTCGCCGAGTCGAACCACAGCACCGTCGCGCGATCGGCCGAGACGTGGCCCGCCGGCAGGATCGCGCCCCGGTCTTTCCACGAGATCGACACCACGCGGCCCCGCGGGCTCGCGGCGAGGAAGGCCTCGCTCACCGTCGGGATCAACAGCCTCGTGGCGGAGGAGCCCGCGCGCCCGAGCTTGCCATGGGGCCCCACGAGCTGGGCGCCCGCGTCGCGCAGGATCGACGTGCGCTTCCCTTCGGCGTCGAACACCTCATTGCCGAAGATGCCGGTCCGGGCGGGCGTCGCGCCCGTGTAGAGCGCGGCGTGGCCCGGAGCGGTGTCGGTGACGGCGTGCGCGTACGTGAGCCGTCGCACCCGGGTGCCCTCGCGCGCGAGGCGGGCGAAGCCCCCGTCGGGTGGCAGGGCGGCGAGGCGCTCGTCGAGCACCCACGCCGCGAGCTGGTCTACCACGATCGACACAATCACGGGCTCCGAGTGGACCAGCGGTGCCGCCGCGGACGGGGCGGGCGGCGCGCTCGCGGTGGGCGGCGCGGCGTGAGTGGGCGGCGGCGCGGGCGCGGCGAGCGGCGACGGCGGCGCGGGGGCGACGCACGAGGCGAGCGTGATGAAGGTCGCGAGCGCGCCGGGAGCCTTCATGGGGAGACCAAGGGCAGGACGAGGAGGCCGACGGACGCGAGAAAGCCGACCGTCCACACGAGCGAGCGCGCCTTGTCGACGTTCCCGATGTAGAGGAAGGGGTAGACGAGCCGCGCGATGACGTGCGCGACGGCGAGCGCGGCGGCGGTCCCGGGGCGCGCGTGGGTCAGCTCGCACGCGAGCACGCCGGCGGCGAAGGGGGCGAACGCCTCGAAGCCGTTCGCGTGGGCGGCGGCGGCGCGACGACCCGCGCCGGTGAGCTTCGCCTGCTGGTCGCGCGGGTTCGCGTTGTCGTACCCCTCCGGCATCTTCACGAGCTGCATGGAGAAGACCACCTTCGGCGCATGAATGAGCGCGTACGCGATGGGCAGGCAGAGGAGCGGGACGTTCATGGCGCGCCCGATCCGCGCCGCCATCGACCTTTGCTCGCCGCTCCGGGGCTCACTTTCGGGTTCGTCCCTTCGGGCCTCACTTGCAGGTTCACGTGACCTCCTAACGATGCGGGACTGCGGGCGGGACGGACGGCGGGGCGGGCGCGGCGCCCCTCAAGGGAGCGCGATGGGGAGCAGCGCGTCACCCATGTGAGCGGCGGCGCTGCCGCGCTCGGCGAGATCGCCCTGCCCGAGGCGGCCCGCGGTGTTCGAGCCCCAGCACTTGGTGTCGCCGTTGTCGAGGCGCGCGCACGTGAAGCCGGAGCGCGTCCCCGAGATCAGCGACGCGGTGCGGCCCGACCCGAGCCGGATGGACAAGAGCGCGTCCCCCATTTGCGCCGCCGAGGCACCGCGCGCGACGGTGTCGCCCTGGCCGAGGCGGCCGTTCGTGTTCGAGCCCCAGCACTTCACGCTGCCGTCATCGAGCCGCGCGCAAGCGTGAAGCTCCGACGCGACGACCTGCACCGCGCGGCGCCCGGCGCCGAGGGCGATCGGCTGCAGTGTGGCGAGATCGTTGACGTTCGCGCCGATGTCGGCGGCGGCCGAGCCCTGCCCGAGCACGCCCGAGGCGTTGGAGCCCCAGCATTTCACGGCGCCGTCGTCGAGCCGCGCGCAGGTGAAGGTGTACCCGCACGCGACCTCCACGGCGGTGCGGCCCACGCCGAGCTTGACCGTCGCGAGGGCGTCGCCCATCTCGCCCGGCGCGCCTCCGCGGTCGGCGCGAGTCTCCTGCCCGAGCTGACCTACGTGGTTGCGACCCCAGCACTTGAGCGAGCCGTCGTCGAGCACCGCGCACGTGTGGAACCCGCCGCCCGAGAGCTGCACCGCCCGGCGCCCCGCGCCGAGCTGCACCGCCGGCAAGGCCTGCCCCATCTGCCCGGCGCCGTCGCCGCGGTTGGTTTTGTCGCCCAGGCCGAGCTGGCCGTACTGGTTGTTGCCCCAGCACTTCGTGCCGCCGTCCGCGAAGATGGCGCACATGTGCGACTCGCCGCCGGCGATCGCGACGGCCACGCGGTTGATGCCCAAGTTGAGCGCGGGCAGGGCGTCGCCCATGCTGCCCGCCGTGCCGCCGATCGAGGCCACGAGCCCGTCGCCGTTGCCGAGCACGCCCGAGCCGTTCCGCCCGAAGCACTTCACGCGGCCGTCCAGGAGGAGCGCGCAGGTGCTCTCGAAGGTGGTCGCCACCGAGACGGCCGTCGCGCCGAGGCCGAGCCTGGTCTCCTTCAGCGCGGCGCCCATTTCGCCTGGGCCATCGCCTCGATCTTGCTGCTCTTCTTGACCGAGCTGGCCAAAGCTGCCCGAGCCCCAGCACACGAGCTTGCCCCCGGTGCGCAGGGCGCACGCGTGCCTCCCGCCGCCGAGGAGCGTCGTCGGGCGGAGCGGGACGATGGCGGGAGGCGCGGCGTCGGCCGCGTCGGGTGCGTCGGGTGCGGCCGCATCGCCGGCGTCTCCCGCGTCGCCCGCGTCTCCCGCGTCTCCCGCGTCCCGCGAGGCGTCGGGGCCTGGAGGGGGCGCGCCGTCGACCGCGGAGCTCGCGTCGGCCGCGGGGGGCGGCGGAGGCGCAGCCTCGGGCGTGACCGAAGCGCCAGCGTCTTCGACAGTCGTGGACGAGCTGCACGCGGCGACGGCCAGCGGGAGACCGAGCGCCGCGCCAGCGGCCAAAAGGCGTGCGCGCGCGCGGAGCGAACGGAGCGAACGGAGACGCATGCCGCAACCATGGTCGCTTCCGTCCGCGAAGCGAGAAAAAAAAAAGACCCTCGGGCCTTTCGGCGCGAGGGTCTTGGGGGGTGGAGCAAAGGGGGATCGAACCCCTGACCTCCGCATTGCGAACGCGGCGCTCTCCCAGCTGAGCTATTGCCCCGGGGTGACGGCCGCGCACTCTACGCACGGCCACCAGCATGTCAACAACCAATGCACCTGAGCTGGCGGCGGCGCTGGACGAAGCGCAGATCGCGAGCGCGCGTCAGTGCCGGTACCCGAGCACGAGGGCCTGCGCCAGCAGCCCCCAGCCGTCCACGCTGACGAAGAGCAGCAGCTTGAACGGCAGGCTCACCTGCGAGACCGAGAGGGTCTGCAGGCCGAGGGAGGCGAGCACGTTCGCGACGACGAGGTCGATCACGAGGAACGGCAGGAAGATGAGAAAGCCGATGGCGAACGCCTCGGTGAGCTCGGTGACGACGAACGCGGGGGCGAGCACGGCGAGATCGCTCTCCTCGACGGCGGGCGTGGGATCCGTGGCCGAAGGACCCGTGGCGGGTGCGGCGGCCGAGGTCTTCGCCACCGCGACGAACCGCGCGACCTCACGCTCGCTCGCGTTCTGCCGCAGGAACGCGCGCATGGGCTCCCGCGCGGCGGCGGCGACCTTCACGATCGCCTCCGGGCCCTGCGGGTTCTCGGCGAGCACCGGCGCGGCCCGAGCGAACACCGCGCTCGCCGTGGGCGCCATCGCGAGCAGCGTGAGGGCGCCGGAGAGCGCGAGGATGACCGTGTTCGAGGGCACCGACTGCGCCCCGATCGCGCTCTTCGTGATCTGGAGGACCGTCGAGATCTTCACGAACGACGTGAGGCTGAGGAACAAGAACGGCAGGAGCGACACCACGGCCACGGAGAGCAGGAGCGAGAGCCCCGGGCTCGCGGCCTGCGCGGCGGCGGGCGCGGCGGCGACGGGCGCGGCGGCCACGGCCCTCGGCGCGAGGGCCACGAGCGCGGCGAGCACCGCGACGCTGGCGGCGCCGACGCGACGGCGCGCGCTCATGAGTCCTCCTCGGCCGACGCGACGGCCAAACTTGATTCGACCCGGTCGTGCGTGGCGTCGGTCTTCAGGGCCTTCGCGCCGGCGGCCGGCGCCGACACGACGGGCGCTTCGGACGAGGGCGAAGGCGAGGGCTCCCGCTTGCGCGAGAGGGCGCGCGCGAAGAGCTCGGCGAACGAGTCCCCCGCCGCCGCCGCCGGTTCGAGCGGGACCTCGCTCGCGGGGATCTCGCCGAGTTTGGTGAACCCACCTTCACCCACACCCACGAGGAACACGCGCGCCCCCACACGCACCAGGTAGAGCCCGCGCCGCGCGTCGAGCGGGAGCTGACCTACTAGAGTGATGGGCCCCGAGGCGCGGCCCACGCCGACGCGCTTGGCCGCCACCATCACGACGAGCGCGAGGCCGCAGACCACGGCGAGCATGAGCACCGTCTCGAGCAGATACGACGTGTACGGTCCCAACGCGTGGCCTCCCCTGGTGCGGCGCTATCAGAGCGCGAGGGGCGCCGCAACAGCTCGATCTCGCGTCACGCTCCGCCAAGCACGACCCGCGCGACCGCAATGAATTGGCGGATGAGCGCGTCGCGGTCGTGCGCGGCGGCCTCGCGCGCGAGCGCGGCGAGCTCCTGGGCCAGCGCGGCGCACGCGCTCGGGGCCTCGGGGTTCTCGCAGAGCAGATCCGCGAAGAGCCCCGGCCGCTGCGCGGCGAGCCGCTCCAGCGTGGAGAGGTCGGCGCGCGAGGTCTCCGTCGAGAGCGCACGCGCTCGCGCGAGCGACACGCCGCTCCGCGCGAGCGTCGCGCCGAGCGCGATCGCCTTGGCCTGAGTGAGCGCCTGCCCGAAGGCCATGTGGTGGTCGTGCTCCTCGGCGTCTGCCTCCACGACCTCGGCGCCGAGCAGCTCGAACAGCCGCGCGACGCGAGGCATCCACACGTCGCCGCGACCCCGGCACAACACCACCCGTCGGCCCTCGAGGTCGGGGGCCGCGCTCGGTCCGAAGAGCGGGTGCGCCCCCACCACGTCGACCTCGGGCGAGGTCGCGGCGAGCATCGCCGCGATCGGCGCGCGCTTCACCGACGTGACGTCCATCAGGCACGCGCCAGGCACGACGTGGGGGCCTACCTGCGCCGCCACCGCGCAGGTGACGTCGATCGGCGCGGCGAGCACGACGAGCTCGCTCCGCGCCGCGATCTCCCCCGCGGGAGCTCCGGCGTCGAGCCCCGTGCCCTCGACCACCAGACCGGCGCGCGTGAACACCCGCGCGAGGGTGGCGCCGATGCCCGCGGTGGCCCCGACGATCCCGACGCGCAGGGGCGCGAGCGCCGCGAGGCGCACGTGGCGCTGCTCCGCGCGCGACGCGGCGAAGAGGGCCTCGAAGAGCGGGCGCACGAGATCCTCGACGAGCCCGAGCTCGGCGCCTCGGGCGAGCATCGACTCGAGGTGATCGGTCTCCCGCGCACGGTCGAGGGCGGGCACATCCTCGCGAGCCTTGAACGCCGCGATCTCCGCGACGCAGCGGCTCCGCCGGGCCACGACCTCGAGCAACGCGCGGTCGACCGAGGAGAGCTCCTCGCGGAGCGCGGCGAGCTCCTCGGAGGTGGGGCGTTGCGGCATGGCCTACGACTACTCGAAGGGCGCGAACGAGGACAGAGGAGGACACGAACGGCGAGATCAAGGAGGCTCTCCTCGAGCTCGTCGGAGAGATCGAAGGCCTCCCGCGACGCAACGCTGCGCGCCAGGGCGTCGGATGCGTTCTACTCTTCACCTCGCATGCGCGCGCTCGACCAGGCCGTGTTCTTCCTCCTGTACGGGCCCTCCCCTCCCTCGGCGTGGCTCACCTTCATGGCGGCGTGGTCTCTGGTCGGCGGCGGGTACGCGCTGTTCGCGATCGCGCCTTGGGTGCTCGTCGCGCGAGTGCGAAGGGAGGTGGCGGGGCTGCTCGCGGCCATCGTCCTCACCTCGATCGTGGTGTTCGCCATGAAGCACGGGTTCGGGCGGGTGCGGCCCTACGCGGCCCTCGCCGGCGTGCACGCGCTCGCCTTCGCGCCGCCGACCGACCCTTCCTTCCCGAGCGGGCACGCGGCCGGCAGCGCCTGCCTCGCGGGCTACTTCGCCGATCGCGCGCGGCCCGCGCGCACGGCCTTGCTCGCCCTCGCCGCCGGGCTCGTCGCGCTCTCGCGGATCGTGCTCGGCGTCCATTTTCCGCTCGACACGGTGGCGGGCGCGGCCCTGGGCGCCACGGTCGGGGCGCTCATGGCGCGTCGCACCATGCCAAGAACTGAACAGAACTGAACGCTCCGTGACGTTTCGGCAAACCGCGTCATGGCAGGGGAGACTTCCGCAGATGTAGGCGTACGTAGTCCGCGATGCCTACCCGGTCTCCCTGCTTCGGTGCTTTCGTGGCGACAGCCCTTGTTTCCGGCCTCCTCGGCGGCTGTGGGGACTACGTGGTGGGCCCGCCCCCGGAGGCCGCGGACCCGCTCGACCTCCCGGCCAACGTGTACGACGAAGACGCAGGTGCACCCACTCCAGAGAACCGCGCGGAGCGCTCGATTGACGCGGGGCGCAACGGAGACGGGGGCGCCGACGCCGCGCCCCCCGTGGTGGTCCCGGCGTGGGAGATGCCGCCGACGGGCGTGCCAGCCACGACCGGCCGCGGGCGCGTGCTCTTCCTCCACCCCGACGGCCAGTTCCGACGGGTCGAGGCCGCGCAGGGCGGGGTCGTCGAGAACGTGGGCGCCGCCCTCAATCGGCTCTCGCCGGGCGTCGACTCGCGCATGACGCAGTCGAAGGACGGCGCGCTCATCGTCGGGGAGACGACGCGCTTCGGGTGCACCACGCCGTGCCTCGCGGTCTTCGGGGCCGACCTCGCCTCGGGCGGTCGCGTGACCCGGGGTGGTGAGCCGATCCGGATCGGCGCGACGCCGCCGGTCATCGCGGCGGGCGGGCGGCTCATCGTGTTCGCCTCGGCGGGCGCGCACAGCCTCGATCTCTACTCGATCACGCGACCCGCCGACCCCACCCTGGGGTGGAGCAAGGCGCGGCTCCTCACGGCCACCTCCCCCATGGCGTGGAACCACCGCCCGAGCCTCTCGCCCGACCAGACCAAGGTCGTCTTCGACTGCGGCGCCGACGCCGACGGCACCGAGGCGACCAGCGTGTGCGAGGTTGGCGTCGACGGCGCGGGCTTCCGCGTGGTGGCGCGGCCGGCTGCGCCGCTCACGAACCTCCACAACCCGAGCTACGACGCCGACGGCTCGATCGTCTTCGAGGGCGAGGGCGCGACGGTGATCAACGGCGTCACGGGCAAGGGCGAGCGCATCCACCGCGTGGCGGCGCAGACCCCCGCGCCCACGCCGCTCGCCCCCACGTACACCAACGACAACACGCCTTGCGTGCTGCCCTCGGGCAACGTGGTGTCGCTGTGGCTCGGTCGCCAAGGCAACGCGCAAGGTGGCCACGAGCTCAAGCTCATGTCGAACAAGGGCCAGTTCCTGGGGATGATCGCCCAGGGCTTCGACATTCGCGACGTAGGGCTGAGCTGCGGCAATTGAAGCGTCGGGCCCTCGCCGAGCCCGGCCGCGCGCGCGCACGGTGGCCCAAGGATCGTGCGCGGACCGCGCCTTGCCCCTATAATCCCGGCCATGACGTTCGTTCGGCGCGGAGGCGCAAAGACGGGGCTCGCGGCGCTGTTCGTCGTCGCGCTTTTCTGGAGCACCGGCATCCTGCAGGCGGCGTGCAAGGACACGATCGAGCCCGGCATCCCGGTCGATGCGTCTGACAACGACGACGTCGACTCGGTGCACGACGAGGCCGGTGAGGCCGCCACTCCCGATCGCGACGCCGGCGGCGAGGTCCCCCGCGACGCCGCTCGTCCCCCGCCCCCCGCGGACGCGGGACCTGCCGACGCAGCGGGCGACGTCCGCCCGGACTGACGCACGACGCGCCGCGCACGCCCAGCTTGCCAGGGGGCCCACCCCGGATGCACAGTGTGTCCGTGCGCGTCCCCCGAACGGCGCCTCGCTGGCTCTCGCGAGTGCTCTTCACGGCCACCCTGCTCGTCGCGTGGGTCGTCGCCGGGCCCGCGTACGCGCGCACATTGGCGCAGCTCTCTCGGCCCGCGAGCCTGCCCTCGACCGAGCTGTCGTCGAGCGCCCTCGCGCCACCCATGAGCCTCCGCCACGACGAGGGCCCTGCGGCCGCCGCCTCTGCGCGCGCACCTCTCTGCGACCTGCGCTGCGCGACGACGTTCGCGCCCGCGCCGCAGCTCCAAGACGAAGAGGTGTCGCTCTCCCTCGCCGCCGACGACGACACGTCCGCGCTGCTCGACGCGGCGCGCATGGTGCCGGCGGGCGACGAGCCGGCGGCGGCCGCGGCTCACGACGACGCGTGCCTCGCCTCCTCCCCGAGCGTCCTCCCCGCTCGGCCCGAGGGCTGGCTCGCGCGCGCGTTCGACGCCGGGGGCCGTGGGCCTCTCGGGGTGCGGCACAGCGTCGAGCGACCGCCGCGCTGAAACGCGCGCTGGTCAAGGCGGGTCGCGACGGATCGCGACCCGTGCAGCCCTCACGCGCGCCCTCGATGCGCGTGTGACCCAGGCCTCGCCTTCTCGGCGCGGACCTCCTCGCGCCCTCCCGCGCGACGCCTTCGACGAGCACGAGAAGCCCCCGCGGGGGCGGGCGTGCGCGTCCTCTCCGTTACGAAAAACTGAAGGAATACGCAATCATGGCTAAAGAAGAGAAACGCGACTCCCACGCGAAGGGGGCGGCCCACGCGCCGCAGCCCTTCGACGCCGCGGGCGGCATGAACACCGGCGCGGCCATCATCGGCTTCGTCCTGTGCTTCATCGCCGGCGCCGGCGTGATGTGGGGCTACGACAACTACCGGCTGAAGCAGGGCGGGACCATCACCGCCGACCGCGGCGGCAGCGGCGCCACCTGGAGCGACGAAGAGTCGCCCGTGCCCATCTCGAGCAAGGACCCCATGTGGGGCAAGCGCGAGGCTCCGGTCACGATCGTCGTCTTCTCCGACTTCCAGTGCCCCTACTGCTCGCGCGTCGAAGCCACGCTCGACCAGGTGAAGACCACGTACGGGCCCGACAAGGTCCGCATGCTCTGGAAGAACGAGCCGCTGTCGTTCCACGACAAGGCGAAGCCCGCGGCCGAGGCCTCCGCCGGCGTGTTCGCGCTGAAGGGCAACGACGCGTTCTGGAAGTTCCACGACACGGCGTTCAAGAACCAGCAGGCCCTCACGCCCGAGAACTTCGAGGCGTGGGCCGTGACGGCCGGCGTCGACAAGGCGAAGTTCAAGGCTGCCTACGACGCGAAGCAGTCGCCAAGAAGGTCGACGAGGACCACGAGGTCGCGAAGAAGGTCGGCGTCAACGGCACGCCCGCGTTCTTCATCAACGGCGTGAGCCTGTCCGGCGCGCAGCCGTTCGACAAGTTCAAGGAGACCATCGACAAGGAGCTCGCCAAGGCCGCAGGCGAAGATCGCCTCCGGCACGGCGAAGGACCGCGTCTACGTCGAGATGTCGAAGGAGAACAAGAAGAACGCCCCGCCGCCCCCCAAGGACGAAGAGGAAGAGAAAGAGGACACCAGCACGGTGTTCAAGGTCACGGCGACAAGGTTCGCGTCGTGTGGAAGCACGAGCCCCTGCCGTTCCACCCGCGCGCCGAGCCGGCCGCCGAGCTCGCCCTCGAGGCGCGCGCCCAGAAGGGCGACGCGGGCTTCTGGGCCGCTCACGACAAGCTCTTCAGAGCGCAGCAGAAGCTGTCGGACGACGACCTGCTCGGCTACGCGAAGGAGCTCGGCCTCGACGCCGACAAGGTGAAGACGGCCCTCACCGAGCACAAGTACAAGGCGAAGATGGAGGCCGACCAGGACCTCGCGGACGACCTGCAGGCGAGCGGCACGCCCACATGTTCATCAACGGCCGCCGCATCGTCGGCGCGCAGCCCTTCGACGCCTTCAAGAAGGTCATCGACGAGGAGATCACCAAGACGGACGCGATGATGAAGAAGGGCGTCGCCGCGAAGGACGTCTACGACACGATCATCAAGGACGGCAAGGGCGCGCCCGAGCCGGAGAAGAAGACCGTCGCCGCCGCCCCGGCCGGCTCGGCCTTCAAGGGCAAGGCCGACGCGAAGGTCGTCATCCAGGAGTTCTCCGACTTCCAGTGCCCGTTCTGCTCGCGCGTCGAGCCGCAGATGGCGGAGGTCATGAAGAACTACGGCGACAAGATCAAGGTCGTCTGGCGCCACAAGCCGCTCCCCATGCACCCCGAGGCGCCGCTGGCCTCCGAGGCAGCCGAAGAGGTCCTCAAGCAGAAGGGCAACGACGGCTTCTGGAAGATGCACGCGAAGCTCTTCGCCAACCAAGGCGAGAAGGACGGCCTGAAGCGTGAGTCGCTCGAGAAGTACGCGCAGGAGCTCGGCTGCGACATGGCCAAGTTCAAGGCGGCTCTCGACAACAACCGCATAAGGCGTTCGTCGACGCCGACAACAAGGCCGGCAGCGACGCCGGCATCAACGGCACTCCGGCGTTCGTGATCAACGGGTACTTCATCAACGGCGCGCAGCCGTACCCGAAGTTCAAGAAGCTCATCGACCGGGCGCTCGCCGAAGCGAAGTAAACGCCACGTCCGCCACGCGGACACGCCAGAACGCCCCCGCACCCCGGGGGCGTTTTGCTTTTTGTAGAAGCATGATTTCACGAACGACTCGCGCGATCGCGCTAGGACTGCTGCTCGTATCGGCGACGGGGGCGTGCGGACGGCGCGCGGTGCCCGTGGCCGACGTGACCCTCCAGACGAAGCCCGTCGCGGAGGTCGCCGTCGCGACCGGGACCGAGCCTCGGGCGCCCGCCGACGACTCCGAGCGCGACGCGGCGGTGCCGGTCTTCGCGACCGATCCCACCGACGGCAACCGCGACGCCCTCGTGACGCTCGTGGAGTTCTCCGACCTCCAGTGCCCGTTCTGCGGACGCGCGGCCAGCACGGTCGACGCGCTCCGCGAGGCCTACACGCCCGACCAACTCCGCATCGTCTGGCGGCACTACCCCCTGCCGTTCCACCCGTTCGCGCGGCCGCTGGCCGAGGCGGGCGTGGGCGTGCTCGAGCTTGGCGGCTCTCCGGCGTTCTTCCGCTACCAGCGCGAGGCGTTCGCTGCCCTCGGACGCGCGGGCGGCCTGACCGCCGCGTCGCCTCGCCACTTCGCAGAGGGCGCGGGCGTGAGCGGCGACGCGATCGACGACGGGCTGCGCGACCACCGCTGGGCGGCCACGGTCGACCGCGACCTGGACGTCGGCCAGCGGCTCGGGGTGAACGGCACTCCGGCGTTCTTCATCAACGGCGTCGCCCTCGGCGGAGCCCAGCCGCTCGAGAAGTTCAAGGAGGTCATCGACACGGAGCTCGCGCGCGCGAAGGCGCTCGTCGCCGAGGGGACTCCCCGCCGTTCCGTGTATGTTGCAGCGACCAAGACGGGCTTCACGCCGCCGAAGAGGGAAGAGCCGGAGGCCGAACCGCCGCCCGACCTCACGGTTTACAAGGTGCCCGTCGGCAACAGCCCATCGCTGGGTCCGCAGACGGCGCTCGTCACGATCGTGGAGTTCTCCGACTTCCAGTGCCCCTACTGCAAGCGCGTCGAGCCCACCCTCACGGAGGTGCGCCGGCACTACGGCGACAAGGTGCGGTTGGTGTGGAAAGACATGCCGCTGCCCTTCCACTCGCGCGCGGTGCCCGCCGCGATCCTCGCGCGCGAGGCGCGCGCCCAGCGGGGTGACGCGGCGTTCTGGGACATGCACGGGCGGCTCTACGCCGACCAGACGAACCTCGAAGAGGCGGGGCTCCTGGCGCTCGCGCGGCAGGCGAAGCTCGACACGGGGCGCGTCTCGAGGGCGCTCGCGCAGAAGAGCCACCTGGCGGCGATCGAGGCCGACATGGACGCCGGCGACGACGTGAACGCGTCGGGCACGCCGCACTTCTTCATCAACGGGCGACGGCTCGTGGGCGCGCAGCCCCTCGAGAAGTTCAAGGAGATCATCGACGTCGAGCTCGCCCGCGCCGAGGCCCAGGTCCGCGCGGGCACCCCCGCCTCGGGTGTGTACGCAGAGCTGCAGAAGAGCGCGCAGCTCACCACTCCTCCGGTCGTGAAGAAGACCGTGGCTAGCGATCCGCAGGCGCCGTTCCGCGGCGCGGCCGGAGCGAAGGTCACCATCCTCGAGTTCTCGGACCTCCAGTGCCCCTTCTGCCGGCGGGTGGAGCCGACGCTCGACGAGGTGCTGAAGGCGTTCCCAGGGAAGGTGCGCGTCGAGTGGCGCAATCTGCCGCTCGCGATGCACGCCGACGCCGAGCTCGCCGCGGAGGCCGCCCTCGAGGCGAAGAAGCAGAAGGGCAACGCGGGGTTCTTCAAGATGCAGAAGCTCATCTTCGACGGCCAGGGTCAGCCCGACGGCCTGAAGCGCGACGCGCTCGACGGGTACGCCCGCACCGTGGGGCTCGATCCGACCAAGTTCGCGGCGGCCCTCGACGGTCACGTGCATCTCGCAGCTATCCAGCGCGACAAGGCCGCGGCGAGCGCGGCGGGCATCTCCGGCACGCCGGCCTTCTTGGTGAACGGGGTGTACCTCTCCGGCGCGCAGCCCTACAGGCGCTTTCGGCGGGTCGTGCAGGCCGCGCTCTCCGGGAAGCCGTGAGCCGTGCTATTCGAGCGAACGTGAAGCCCGGCCCAGGTCTCCTCGCCCCGCGCGCCCCGCGCGCCCCGCGCGTGCGGGGAGTCGCCGCGCGCGTCGCGCTGACCCTCGCGGCGGCCTGCACAATCACCCTCGCCTCCGGCGACGCGCGGGCGTTCGAGAAGCAGCATCACCTCGGCCTCTCGCCCGGGCTCGCCGTGCTCAAGGTGGACAACAAGTCGACCGCGAGCGTGGGCGCGGGCCTGTCCATCCACTACGCGTACGGGCTCACCGACCAGTTCAATTTCCTCGCCGAGGGCGGCAGCCACGTGGTCGCCGCCAACCAGGAGCGCGACACGCCCGACACGCCGAGCACGTTCCCGGCCCGGGTCGACCACCTGGGCGTGGGCGTCGGCTACGTGCTCGACGTGCTCCGCTGGGTGCCCTATTTCGGAGTGCTCGGGCAGGGCTATCTGCTGAGCGGCGGTACGCTCGAGGGCAACGTGGGCGCGGCCGGTGTGGCCATCGCGGCCGGCCTCGACTACCAGCTAGGCCGACGCTTCGCCGTGGGCCTCGCCTTCCGACAGCACTTCATCGCGACGGAGCTCTCTACCTACCCCACGTACACGGTCGCGCAGCTGCGCGCCGAGTACGTGTGGGGCTACTAGTCCCCGAGTCGTGGTTCGTATCAGAAGTCCGGGCGGGCCCGTCCTCGGACGTCGTTCCGCGCGGTGGAGGCGGCGCTTTGCGCTCAGGGGACAGTGGTTTCGGGGGTGACCGCGCGAGAACGCCGACCCTCGAACATGGGTATCCTGCCACCGCCGCCGAATACGGGACACCCCCTCGCTCCCTTGTGGCGAAAGGCCGAGCCGCGCGACTTCTGGAAGGGAGATCACGCTGCCAGGGGACTAGCCCGAGGCGCTACTCACCCGAGGCGACCGGCGCGCCCGGTATGCGGGCGGAGCGACTACTTCGACGTTCCGGTCGGGACCGGCGGGGGCGTGCCCGTCGCCGAAGTCGTGGTGGTCGTGGTGGGGACGGTCGTGGTCGTGGAGCCGCACTGCCCTTTGGCCCCTCGGGAGCTCGCCTGGCACTGGCAGAGGCTCAGCGCCTCCGACTGCGCCTTGCACGCGGTGCCGCTGGAGAACTTGCCGGACTGGCAAGTAGAGTTGGCCACCTGACAGTCGGCCATGGCGTCGAACTCGGTGCTGCAGCCGTAGGCCGAGGCCTCGTTCTTCTGCTCGTCGACCTGGGCCACGCAGGCGGCGCGGTCCTTGTCGTTGCCGCCAATACAGCCCTGCGCCTTGTCGCAGAAGTCAGTGAAAGAAGAGGAGCACGCCGGGAGCGCACCGAGCCCGGCCAGCGCGACCAGCGCCAGCACCCCACCGAGCCACGTCGATCGGACCGTCGTCATGTGTTTCCCTCGCAATCGCAATCTCAGTGCTTCGGCGGTGGTGGGCGCTTCCGGCGTCACGGCGCGCGCCTTCAGTTGCACTTGTTCTGGGCCCCGCGATAGCCCGCCTGGC
This sequence comes from Myxococcales bacterium, assembly GCA_016720545.1. Lineage (NCBI taxonomy): Bacteria > Pseudomonadati > Myxococcota > Myxococcia > Myxococcales > Myxococcales bacterium. The sequence goes on along the minus strand of JADKKK010000010.1, from coordinate 96,368 downwards.
ACTCGCAGAGGCTCAACACCTTGGACGCCGCGCTGCACGCGCTGCCCGACGTGAAGCTGCCGCTCTGGCAGGTCGTGCTCGTGTCGAGGCACTCGGAGTACGCCTTGTAGGCGTCTTGGCATCCGTAGGCGGCGGCCTCCGCCTTGTCGCCCTCGCGGTCGGCCACGCACGCGTTGCGATCTTTGTCGTTCTCTGCGCGACACGCGACCTTCTTGTCGCAGTAGTCGGTGAACTCGGAGGTGCACGCGATGAGCGTGAGGCCCAGCAGGCCCGCGGCGAAGAGGCTCAATCGTGCTGCTGCCATGGTCATCTCCATCCCTCTGGCGCGGAGTCTAGCGTCGTCCGCACGCCACCGCAAGACCGTCCGAGGCGCGCTCTCCGAGACGCACTTGACCCATGTCACTCTTGCGGGGAGGCGGGCGCGGGCGCCTCGTGGAGGCCGAAGCCGTCGTGCAGTGTGCGGACGGCGAGCTCTGTGTACTTTGCATGCACGATGCAGGAGATCTTGATCTCGCTGGTCGTGATGGCTTGAATGTTGATTCCGCAGCCCGCGAGGAGCTGGAACATCTTCGCGGCGACCCCCGCGTGCGAGCGCATGCCGAGCCCCACGATGCTCACCTTGACGATGTCCTCGTCGTAGCGGACCGCGCTGGCCCCCACGTGCTGCGCCACCGCGTCGATGATCGGCTTGGCGCGCGCGAGCTCGGTCTTGGAGACCGTGAAGGTCACGTCGGCGCGCGCGCCGTCGCTCGCGGTGTTCGGGGCGCTCTGGATGATCATGTCGACGCCAACGTTCGCCTCGGCCAGCGCGGCGAACACCTCGGCGACGACGCCGGGGCGATCGGCGACGCCCACGAGGTGCACTCGGGCGTCGTTCTTGTCGTAGGCGACGCCCGCGACGACCACCTCCTCGAGCGACTTGTCCTCGCGCGTCACCCAGGTGCCGGGGGCCTCCGAGAACGAGCTGCGAACGTGGACAGGCACGCCGTACTTCATCGCGATCTCCACGCTCCGAATCTGGAGCACCTTGGCGCCGAGCGACGCGAGCTCGAGCATCTCCTCGTACGAGATTCGGCCGATCTTCCGGGCCGATGGGCACATGTTGGGGTCGGTCGTGTACACGCCGTCGACGTCGGTGAAGATCTCGCAGGCGTCGGCGCCTATGGCGGCCGCGATCGCCACCGCCGAGGTGTCGGACCCGCCGCGCCCGAGGGTCGTGATGTTGCCCTCGGCGTCGACCCCCTGGAAGCCCGCGACGACCGCGATCTCGCCGTCCGCGAGCGCCGCCGTGATCCTCGAGTGATCGATGGACTTGATGCGCGCCTTGGTGAAGGCCGCGTCGGTGAGCACGCGCACCTGATGCCCGAGGAGCGAGCGGGCGCGGCCGCCCTCGGCGCAGATGGCGAGCGCCGTGAGCCCCGCGGTGACCTGCTCGCCGGTCGCCGCGATCGCGTCCATCTCACGAGCCTCGGGCACCTGGGTTATCTGGTGGGCGAGGCCGAGCAGCCGGTTGGTCTCGCCGCTCATCGCGCTCACGATGACCACGACGCGGTTGCCCGCGCGCTGGGCCGCGAGGCAGCGGCGCGCCACGTTCTGGATTCGCTCGACCGAGCCGACCGACGTGCCACCGAACTTCTGAACCAGGAGAGCCACGGCCGCCTTCTACACCGACGCCCCGCAGAGCGCGAGCGCATGAAAGACGTGGCGCGAGACGCCCCGCCCTACGGCCCCGCGGTCGATCGACCTGCGGGGGTGAGTCGGTGCCGAGTCAGCGCCCCTCGGCCAGCGGCTTGGAGACGACCGCGTCGGCCCCCTCGCTGATCTCGAGCAGGGTGTTGGCCTTGAGGCCACGCGTGAGGGTCTGCGTGGTGCGCTCGCCATTCGGCCAGCGGACCGTGATCTCCGTGATGGCGCACGCGTCGCCGAGGCCGAAGGTGAGCACGCTGTCGTGCTGGAGGCCGAAGTGGCCATACCCACCGGAGACCTCCTGCACCTGGCTGCCTGCGGCGGTCTTCACGGTGACCCGCGCGCCGATGCCTGCGCGGTTGCTCTTGCCGGCGCCGCCGCCGACGAGCTTCACGCGCACCAGGTTTCGCTTGTGGCCAACCTGGTTGCGATAGATTTTGATCGCCGGGGTGCTCGGGCACTTGAGGTCGCCGCTGCACCGCGCGACGCTGGTCGCGACGATGAGATCGAGGTCCCCGTCGCCGTCGATGTCGGCCGCCGAGACGCCGACCGCGTGGTAGTGGTCGATCCCCACGTCGCGCGCCAGCTCGCGGAATTTCTTGTCCGGCTCCTGGTGGAAGAGGAGCCCGTAGGTCTCGGGGTAGTCGGAGGAGCCGACGAACACGTCGTTCCGCCCGTCGGCGTCGTAGTCGAACGCGGCGGCGACGATGTCGCCCTCGTTCCAGTCGGAGATGGTGTGCTTGCGCCCCAGGCCCGAGACCTCGTTCGGGACGCGGACGAACTTTCCAGTCCCGTCGTTGCGGAGCATCTGCGACGAATCCGAGGACTGCCCAATATGCCAGTGCTTGATCTCGGCGTGGAAGGCGTCGAGGGCGCCGTCGCCGTCCAGATCGGCGCAGACGGTGCTGAAGGTGTTGCCGCCGTTGCGCGCGGGCTGGTCGTCGAACCCGGGGCTCCACGCGCCGTTGGTGCAGCCCACCCTGGGGGAGGGCACGTCGCTCGGGCACTTCCCCGAGTTCGTCGAGCAGTAGCAACGATAGAACTCGTTGTCGTTGAACGTCACGGTGTCGTCCGCCGCGAACGGCGTGCCCTCGCCGACCTCGACGAACTTGCCATTCCCATCGTTCTTCCAGAGCTCATTCCACTGGCGCCCGTACGCGCTCACCATGAGGTCGGTGTCGCCGTCGCCGTCGACGTCGCACGCGGTGACGCCGTACGTGGCGCGCCGTGTCTTGCCGGCGAGGAAGGCGTCCTGATCGCCGCCGGCCGCGGGCTTCGGCCGCAGCACGCCAGACGACTCGGCCTCGTCGGTGAACGAGCCGTCGCCGGCGCCCTTGTAGAGAAAGTTGCCCGCACCCTGGATGCCGCTCGCGTAGAAGGTGCCCAGGAACACGTCGAGCTTCCCGTCGCGGTCGGCGTCGAGGAAGGCGGCCGATGTCGTGGGGAGTCGAGCGTCCTGCATGGGCCCGGCTTCGGCGAAGGTGAAGTGCCCCTTGCCGTCGTTCAGCCGCACCTCGTTGCGGTCGCCCTTGGCCGCGGCGTCTTCCTTGCCGTCGAGGTACACGCCCTCGAAGGCGTCGAGATCGCCGTCGTTGTCGACGTCGCCGAACACCGTGAGGTGGCCAAGGCGGCCCGAGCCGGAGGCCTCGCGCGAGTCGAGAAAACCGCTCTTCGCGGTCTCGTCGACGAACTTCCCGCCGCGGTTCATGAGCACCTTGACGATGCCCTCGCGCTTGCCGCCGAAGTTGTGCACCACGAGGTCGGGCAGACCGTCGCCGTCGAGATCGGCCGTGGTCACCCGGCCGCCGGTCACGCCGGTGAGGCCCACCTCGGCCGTGACGTCGACGAAGTGCCCACCCTCGGGGAGCGCGGCGGGCGGCTTGCAGATCGCGGGCGCCTCCGGCGGCGGGCTCGGCGCGGGCTCGGTCGTGGGGGTGGCGGCGCATGCCGCGAGCGCGGGCGCGAGCGACGCGAGCGACGCGACGAGGGCGGCGCGCCAGGCGCGCGGCGAGGACTGGCGGGGGAGACGCATGACCGGCGAGCGTAGCGCGTCGCCGGGCGATGGCCACTCTGCAGCCCCGAACGGGCGCGTTTCGCGTTTCGCGTTTCGCGGCGCGGCGCGGCGCGGCGGGGTGGTGTAGGTTTCGCCGGATGGCTCTCTCCCCTCGCCCCGCGCGCCTCTTCGCCTGGCTCGTTGCCGGCACGACCGCCTGCGGCGGCGGCGGCGGAAAGGCGCCCGGGTTTAATCCGCGCGAAGAGGGCTGCGCCGTGCAGGTCTCCAGCGACGCGCCGCGCGTGCAGAGCGAGAACATCGGCACGGTGAGCGCGCGGTGCGATCTCGAGGTCTCGGCGGAAGACTGCCTCCGCACCCTCAAGGACGAGGTGTGCAAGGCGGGGGGCGATCGGGTGTGGGGAGTCGACAAGCCCACCATCGCGGACGGCAAGCAGCGACTCTCGGGCCGGGCGGCGCGCACGACGACCGCGAAGAAGAAGTAGCCGCGCGTCCGTTCGCGCTCAGTTCGCGCGCATCTTCGCGAGCGTGCTCCGGGCGACCTCGAGCTCCCCACGGAGCGCGATGGCGAGGCTCGGCCGCCCCCCCTCGCTGCGCTTGAGGAAGGCCTCGAGGTAGCGGCGGGCCTCGGTCCAGTCGCCCATCGCGTACGCGAGCTGCCCGAGCACGAAGCGGCCATAACCCTGGCCACACGGCGCGGCGACGAGCTCGCTGAAGGTCTGCGTGAGGTTGGGCTGAGGCTCGCCCGCCGAGAGCCTCGCCAGCGCGAGGTGCGCGCGGAAGAGCGGCTTGTCGGTCGTGCCCCAGCGCGCTGCGCGCTCGAAGGCCGCGGTGGCCTCGCGGTATCGACCCGCGAGAAACAGCGCGCTGCCGAGGGTCCACTGGTGAAAGGGCCGGCGGGCGGCGGGCCCGCTCCGGGCGGCGCGCCGCAGGTGCACGAGCCCCTCGTCGAGGAGGCCGGCCGCGAGGGCCGCCCGCGCCGCGTCTTGGGCGAGCACGTCGGGGAGCACCTCGAGCTCGAGCGCCTGCTTCGCGACCTCGAGCGCGAGCTCGAACCGCTCGACCTCGAAATGAGCCAAATACAGCTGCCGCAGCAGCATCGCGTGGGTGGTGCGGTCGAGGCGGCTGCGGGCGGCGAGGCCCCGCCGAGCGTACAAGCCTCGCGAGCGCGGGGTGCGCGCCGCCATGGCGAGCCTCAGACAGTCTTCCGGAGTGGCGCGAGGCAACATCCAGGAACGAGTGTAGCATTCACCTAAATTAGTGCCACGATTTCAAGCTATTTTCTCGAGCTTCGCACATTGGCCCGCGGGAGCGACCGGCACCGGCTCCCCTCTTCGGCGCCGAGGGGATATCAGTAGGGCATGCTCGCCCGCCCCGGCCCGACGCGCCCCTGGCAGACGCCGCTCCGGCCCTCGATCCCCCGCGCCCCCGGCGCGAGGCTCGCCGCCCCGGTCTTCGCCGCGCTCCTGGCGGCGTGCGGCCACCCCGCCACGGAGGCGGAGTGTCGGCTCATGGTCGACCGGAACGTCGAGCTGCAGGTCGCCGGCATGCTGACCCCGCCCCCGGACCTCGAGAAAGAGAAGCAGCGGGTGCGGGCCGAGATGGATGGCGTGCTGAAAGGCTGCGTGGGCCGTCGCATCACCGACCGCATGCTGAGGTGCGTGCAGGGCGCGAAGAGCGTGAAGGAGATCGATCAGTGCACGCGCTGAGCGGGCGACTCGCGCCGCGGGCTGCTTCGGCCCGAGGGCAGCGGCGAGCTCGCGCGGTCAGCAGCGCGGTCAGCAGCCGGGATAGGCGCGCCGATAGCGTCTGAGCGCTTCGAGGAAGTAGTAGTCCCCGAACATGAGCGAGAGCTGCGGGAGGTTCCACGACACCGTCGCGGCCGCGAGGACACCGCGATGCGGCGAGTCCTTCGCGAGATAGGCGAGCTTCCCGTTGGAGTCACGGAACGTGAGGAGCGAACGCAAGATGTTCTCGGCGCCTGCGAGGTATCTCGCTCGATGGGCCGGCGTCGACGCCAACGTGGAGAGCTCCAGGAGCCCCGAGGCGGCCACGGCCGCGGCCGACGAGTCCCGCTCGGTGAATGTTCGGAGCGCGGGCTTCCGGTCGCCGAAGACACGGTCCTTGTTCGCGTCGGCGAACGGGCCGGCGGGCTCGCCCGTGGCGGCGTCGAAGTCGGTGGGCGGCACGAAATCGCCTGCGCGCTGGTTGTAGGGGTCCGCCGCGTAGTCGTTGGGGAGGTGGGCGAGGAAGTAGTCCGCGATCTTCTCCGCGACCGCGAGGAAGCGCTGCGGCGACACCGAAGGATCGTCCTTCGTATACCGATAGACCTCGGTGAACCCGTAGAGGCCCCACGCCTGTCCTCGCGACCAGGTGCTCTCGCTCGCGTACCCCTGGTCGGTGATCTTGGAATACACCTTCCCGTCGCGCGGTGTGCCGGAGGTGCCGTCGTTGTACTGGACGATATGGTAGATGCTGCCGTCCGCGCGGACGTTCCCGGCGAGCACCGTGAGCGAGTGGGCCACGCCGTGATCGAAGAGCGTCTTCACCGGGCCCGTGGTCGGCCGCCCGCTGATGTCCCACGCCTCGAAGAGGAGCGGCACGTTCACCATACCGTCGATGTAAACGGGATACGGCCCCGGAGGGTAGTCGTCGAGCGAGCGCAGCGCGCCGACAGGAATGCCGCCCTGATCGAAGCGCCTGTCGAGCGTGGTCGCCGCCTGCACGAGCACCTCGCGGGCGCGCCGCCGGTACGACGAGTCGGCGTCGTCTGCCTGGGCCAAGAGATGGAGTCCGTCGCCGAAGCTGCGGAGGAATCGGCCTCCGATATCGTAGTCGAGGGGGTTCGACTTCAGCGACTCGATGCCGGCCGTCCACTCCTTGGCGTAGCCCAACATCTCCTGGCTGCCCGTCGCGGCGTAGAGCTGCCAGAAGGTCCCCGCGAAGTAGCCGCTGCGCCAGTCGGTCGCGCGGCTGTTCACGAGGGGAGACGAGCGGGGCGAGAGGTCCCACTGACCCAGGTTGGGGCCGCTCGAGTAGGTGAACGACGGGTAGTACGTGGCGTAGTCGGTGGGGTGCGCGCGCTTCACGTACGCGACGGTCGCGAGCATCCGCGTGGTCGCGAAGGCGAGGGTGTCGGCGACGTCGAGGCAGGCGGCACCTCCGGGCACGGCGCCGTCCGTCCCGACGGGCGGCGAGCTGGACGAGGTGGACGGGCTAGGCGGGCTGGGCGGGCTGGGATCCGTGGGCGCGACCCCCGAAGGGGTCGCCTCGCAGCCCACGAACAAGCACGCCGTCACCACGAGGAGTCGACGGGTCATTTCGGACGAGTGTAGGCCTCACCGACCCCCGCGTCTGCTCAGAAGAAGCTCGCGGGGAACGCCTTCGGATCTTGCGGATCGGCGGCGAACTTCTTGTCGTTCACCGTGGTGGGCAGGGTCGTCGCCTTCGTGTCGTTGGCGATGAGCCCCTTCACGAAGTCGGTGAAGAGCGGATCGCCGCCCCCGCCGTCGCCCGCGTCGGTCGGAGGCGGAGGCGGAGGCGCGTCGGTGGGCGCGGGGGCGTCGGGCCGCGCGATGCCCGAGTCCGGCAGGACCCCCTGATCGTCGTCACCGCAGGCCACGAGCGAGGTCGAGGCGACGAGCGTGAGCGCGAGCAAGGCGCGAGGCCAAGGGAGAGCGCGCATCTCAGCCTCCCGCGCCCGGGTTGGGCGTGTTGAGGTAGGGGAAGGTGCGCTGGAACTGCCCGTCGTGCTGGCCGACCGTGTCGCCGAACGGGAAGTTACCGGCGGGAGCCGCGCCGTCGGGGAGCAGGTAGCCCATCACCACGCGGAGCGCGATGTCGACCACGTCGTCGCCCGGGCGGCGGCCGTTGGGGAAGCCTGCCGGATCGCACGACGGGAGCGCGGTGTCGAGCACCTTGCCCTCGGTCGCGGGGTTCGGTGCGGGCTTGAAGCAGCCGGCGGCGCCGAGGCCTGCCGCCGTGGGCGAAGCGCTCGCGCGGAACTGCGTGGTGAGCCCCGCGTGCGGCAGCGCCGTGTTGAGGCGGAGCATCTCGGCGACGGCCGAGGTGCCGGGGAACTTGTTGACGTTCGGCACGCCGGTGAGGAACGCCGCCACGAGATCGGCCCGCGGGAACGCCGTGGGCGCCTGCACCGTGGGTCCGAACAAGACCTCGACGAGCGCGGGGAGCGTGGGGTGCGTCACGTAGTCGGCGAACTGCGCGTCGTCCTTCGGTTCGGCGGAGTTGAAGCGGTCCTTGTCCTTGATGCCGATGACCACCTCGTTGACGAGCGGGCTGCCGAGGCGCGAGACCTGCGCCCACGCGCCGCCCTCTTTCGTCGGCTTGCCGTAGCTCGGCTGCGGGTTGATGACCCGCGCCTGGCGCACGCTCGCCGTGGACCAGCCGCCGATGACGTCGCCCGCCGCGCCCTTCAGGCACGCGATGGGCACCTCGACGGCGATCGTGGTGACGTTCATGTTGGCGATCGGGTTCGGGTTCGGCGAGGTGACGTCGGTCAGCTGCGCAGCCGAGGCGTTCACCAGGTCGAAGATGTTCCCGAGGAGGACGGCGAAGCCCTCCTGGCGCTGGCCGACGAAGATGCGGGCGCTCGTGCCGGCGGGCGCGGTGCAGCCCGGGATGGCGACGTCATAGATGTGCGCGTCGGCGTAGGTCTTGTAGGCCGCGGGCAGGCCGAGCGACTTCGTACCGATGTAGTCAACCGGCTTGATGAACGTGGCGCCGCCGGGGCCGGTGGTCTTCGTGATGTCGGCCGCGGCGCCCGTGCGGCGGTTGCCCCGCACGATCTTGGGGACGAAGGTCTCCTTGACGTTGCGGCGGGGCGCCTCGAACTGGTTCGTCGCGTCGATGCCGCCCGCGTTGACGAGGGGGATCGAGACGGTCTTGGTGGCGCCCGCGGGGCCGATGGGGATCGCGAAGCCGGTCTCGCCGGTGGCGTCGTTCAGCAGGTTGCTGAAGCGAAACTGGAAGGTGAGGTCTTCCTGCGCGTCGCCGGTGTTGTCGATGTGGATCTCGTAGAGGGCCTCCGGATCCATCGTGAAGTAGTTCGGCCCGCCGTACGGGTGCTGGAGCGGGAGGTAGTTGGCGATGAGCGTGACGTAGCCGTCGCGCCCCGCTTCGTAGCTCCGGAACATGTAGAAGTCGGTGTTGTCGACCTTCGGGTTCTTGGTGATGAAGGGCGCCTCGCGGTGGCTGGACGCGCGCGCCTCCTCCGCCGTTCCCAGAACCGTCGCAACACCCAGCGCGGTGCAGGCGCACGCAAGCAGACTCTTTCGCATTGGCATCTCCCGGGAGACCGAAGTCGGTCGAGAGGGAGCGTACGCGAGGATCCGGGCTCGCTCAAACATCGCGCCCCGAGCGACGGTGTCGCGCAAAATTACTTCATCATTTCAAATTGTTACGCACCAATGAGGGCTTCTCGCAGTGTCACGCAAAGCGCCCTACGCACGCGCCCGCCGGCCGCCGGCGCCGTGTGCTAGACGGGCACGATGGGGACAGGAAAGCGAGCGGGCGCGGCGGCGTGGGCGAATGTGGACGGCGCGCGCGCCGCGCGGAGGGACCGGGCCGCGGCCACGTGGATCGCGTGGTGCCTCGTCCTCGCGCTCGGGTGCTCGAAGAAGGACCCAGAGCCGGCGGCGCCGGGCGCCGAAGCAGCGGCCCCCACGCCGACGCCGTCGGCCGCGCCGTCGGCGACCGTCGCGTCGCCCGGGGGCGACGCCGGGGACGAGCCCGTCGATCCCTCGACGCCGGTCGGCGCCCTCAACCTGAGCGAGCGCTTCGCGCGTGAGGCCCAGTCACGCCCGAAGGGGATCGTCCGCGCCGAGGACGTGTTCGAGGCGTTCAAGGCCGCGGGCGCGACGTTCGAGACGCCGAAGCAACACCTCGGCTCGTTCTTCAAAGCCAGCTATTGCGTGGGAACGAAGAACCCGGACACCGCGTTCGTGATCGACCTCTGCGAGTACCCCGACGCGAAGGCCGCGAAGGAGGGCAAGGCGATGTCGCAGAAGAGCCTCGCCGCGATCACCGGGCGGCAGCTCTACGTGAACGGCGGCACGATGCTCACCCTCCGTCTCGGCAAAGAGACGCCGGAGAACCTCGCGCTCGCGAAGAAGCTGGCGGGCGTATTCGCGAAGCTGAAGCCCGCACCGCCGCCCGCGGCCGCGCCCGCACCGGCCGCCTCCGCGAAGCACTGAGCGGGGAGGGCTGCGCGTGCGCCACGCGCCCGCGTCAGGGCAGGAGGCGAACCGCGAGCGCGCGCTCGGCGAGCCATACGAGGGCGAGCGCCGCGATGAGCACCGAACCGCCCTTCAGCACAAGCCATCGGTAGAACCACGTGCGCCGCGCGACGAACGCGAGCGGGAGGAACGCGGCGACGAGCCCGAGCTGCCCGAGCTCGACCCCCAAGTTGAACCCGAGGAGCGAGACGACGAGCGCGCCGCGCCCGAGGTCGAGGTCGTGGAGCGTGGCGGCGAACCCGAAGCCGTGCATGAGGCCGAGCGCGAACGTCGCGAGCCAGCGGCCCTCGCGCAGGAGCGGGAACAGGTTGTTCATCGCCGCGGCCACGACGCTCGCGGCGATGACGGACTCGACGAGCCGCGAGGGCAGCACCACCAGGTCGAGCGCGGCGAGGCTGAGCGTCACGCTGTGGGCGACGGTGAACGCCGTCACGACGCGGAGCACGTCGAGGGCGGCGGGGCGAAAGCGGGCGCGCGGCGCGAACCTCCGGCGGCCGCGTCGACGCACGAGCACCGCGGGCAAGAGCAGCGCGAGGAGGAACAACACATGATCGTAGCCCTGGGCGATGTGCGCCGCGCCCTCGCGCACCATCGCGAGGAACGCGCGCCTCGCAGGCGCCGGGTCCGTGAGATCCACGGTCGCCTCCCGGGCGTCGGTGCGGAGGACCAGCGAGCGCGAGGCGCCCCCGGCGTCGACGCGCACGACGGCGCGGTGCTGAGGATCGCGGGCGAAGAAGAGCCCGTAGCGGAGGACGAGCGCGCGCGGCGTCGCCCCGCACGTGAGGCGCCGCTGGAGCACGAGGTAGGCGCCGTCGGAGTGCCTCGCGATCGCGGGGGGTTCGTCGGCGACGGGCGTGCACTCTACACTCAACTCACCTGTGGCCGCGCCCGAAGCGCCCGCGCGGAGCTCGATCGCCGTCCACGCCGCCGACGCCGCCGCCGGAGCCGCGGCCCGCGCCTCCGCCCAGGTGAGCTCGCCGTCGCCGTCGCGATCGAGGCCGAGCTCGTCGTCGAGATCGCGCAACGCGAGGTCGAGGCGGACGCTCACCTCGGCGCCGCGCGCTGCGACCACGAGGTAGGCGTCGCTGGGCTTGTGCGCCCACGCCGGGCTCGGGAACGCGAACGCGAACGCGAGCGAGAACGCGAGGAGCGCCCCGAACCAGCCGACGAGCGCGACGAGCCGCGCGCGCGTCACTCGAGCTCCCGTCGCAGGCGTTGGAGCGCGGGGTCCTCGCAGCCGCTCGCGACGAGCCACGTGAGGGCCGGGCGCGCGGCGGCGGGCGCTTTGGCGGCGAGCGCGGCCTCCATGAGCACCCGCGCGTCGGGCACCTCGCGCTGCACCTCCCAGTTCGCCTGGGCGAGCTCGAGGGCGCGCGCGCGCTCGGGCGGGTCCCCGAGCGCGACGAGATAACGCGCCTCCTCCCGGCGGTGCACGACGTCCCCGCGGAGCCGGCTCGCGCGAAACCGCTCCCCAAGGAGCGCCGCGTGCGCCTCGGCCCCCGGGGCGTGCTCGATCGCCTCGGCGATCGCAAGTCGTAATAGCAGGAGATCGTTGTCTTCTTTGCCGGAGAGTCGGCGCACCACCTCCGCCGGACGCGCCGCGTCGAGCTCGAGATCCGCGAGCGCGGCGAGCACGTACGGATCGCCCGGCTCGAGCTCGAGCGCCCGCTCCAAGTGACTCCGGCCCGCGTGCACGTCGCCGGCACGCGCGGCGAGCTCGCCCAGGGTCGAGGCCACCCAGGCGCCCTCCTCCGGCGTGGCGAGCCGCGCGTCCTCCGCTGCCCGCGAGAGCCGCGCGTACGCGCCCGCGGCCTGCCCCGTGAGGCTCGCGAGGGTCTCACGACACACCGCCACGACGACCGGCGGGGCGAGGCGCTCGAGCCGCGCGCACGCCGCGCGGGCCTCGGGGTACCGCGCGAGCACCGTCAGCACGACCGCCCGCGTGAGCCAGGCCTGGGCGTCGTCGGGGGCGCGGGCGACGACTCGGTCGAGATCGGCGAGCGCCCCCGGGAAGTCATGCTGGCTCTGGCGGAGCGTGGCCCGCAGCGTGAGCGCCGCGGTGGGTGGCTCCACGGGACCGCCAAAGAGCGGCGCCAGCGCGGCCTCGGCGTAGCCCTGGTACCGTGGATCGGCGCGGGCGCGGGACAGCTCGATCGCGAGCCTGGCGACCCGCACGGCGAGCGCGGCGTCGCGGGGACGCTCGGCGAGGGCGGCGCGGAGCTGGCGGAGCTCCCGCGTGCGGCGCCCCTCGGTCCGCGCGGGGAGTCGCTCGAGCACTTCGTCGTCGAGCGTCGGCACGAAGACGCGCCCCGCGCCCTCGGCGCGGCGCGCGGTCGCCGGGAACGCGAGCACCGCCACCGCTCCGACCCCCGCGAGCCCGGCGAGCCCGAGCGCCAGCTTCACGAGCCGTCGGGCGCGTCTGCGGAGGGGTCCCATGCGAGTCGCAAACTTTGCGTCAGAGTTTGCGGGATGTCGCCTGGCTTTTGCTATCCTTTCGGAAGCCCGCGGGTCGCCGACGCGCCGTGGGGCCGACATCCCCTCAAGGAGCCCCCGTGAAACGCCGCTTGCCCGTGACGCTCGCCGTCCTCGCCGTGCTGATGCTCCTCCCCCTCGCGGCGTGGGCCGACGGCTCCGACACCGCCGCGTTCGAGCGCTACGCCGCGCAGAGCCCGCTCGTCGCCGCAGGCATGTCGTTCGTGTTCGGCTTCATCAGCGCGCTGACGCCGTGTGTGTTCCCGATGGTGCCCATCACGGTCGCGATCTTCGGCGCGACCGAGTCGCCGTCTCGCCTGCGGGGGGCCGCGCTCTCCGCGACGTTCGTGCTGGGCATCGCGTGCCTCTTCACGCCGCTCGGCGTGGGCGCGGCGCTCTCCGGCCAGCTGATGGGCAGCGCGCTCGCGAACCCGTGGGTCGTGGCGGTGCTCGCGATCGTCTTTTTCGCGCTCTCTTCATCGATGTTCGGCGCCTTCGAGATGGCCCTCCCCTCGAGCATGAACAACCGCCTCGCCAGCGTGGGCGGCGTCGGCTTCAAGGGCGCGTTCGTGCTCGGGCTGGTGATGGGCCTCGTCGCCGCGCCCTGCACGGGCCCCTTCATGACGGGAATGATCACGTGGATCGCCACCAAGGGGAACGTGCCGCTCGGCGCCGTGTGCATGTTCTCGTTCTCGCTCGGGCTCGGGGTCCTGTTCTTCATCGCGGGCACGTTCGCCGTGAACCTGCCGAAGGGCGGCGCCTGGATGATGGGCATCAAGTGGGCGAGCGGCGTCGGTCTCGCCTACATGGCGTTCGCCTACATCCGCGACAGCCAGCCCGCCCTCGCGAAGAAGGTCATTCTCCCGAGCGCGGTGTTCGGCGTGGGGGTCGGCGCGCTCTTCCTCGTGGGCCTCGGCCTCGGCATCGTGCACGTCCTCGCCGAGCGGCGGAAGTCGCCTATCGCGCACCTCTCCCGCCCCATGAAGCTCGCCTCGATCGTGCCGGCCGTGGCGGGCGCGTTCCTCTTCCTCTCGTGGCTCAACACCTCGAAGCCGCTCGAGGTCGACCCCAACGCGCCGAAGATCGAGTGGGCCCAGAAGGAGGCCGCCGAGACCGTCCTGGCCAAGGCGGGCACCGACAAGAAGCCCGTCATGATCGATTTCGGCGCGAGCTGGTGCAAAGCCTGCATGGAGCTCGAAGAGCAGACCTTCCCGGACGCGCGGGTCCGCACCGAGGCCTCGCGCTACTTGGCGATCCACGTCGACGCGACCGACGACGACGACGAGAACGTGAAGAAGCTTCAGGGCAAGTACAAGGTCCGTGGGCTCCCGACCGTCATCCTCCTCGACAGCGCCGGCGCCGAGCAGACCCGCTTCACCGAGTTCGTCGAGCCCGGCAAGTTCGTGGAGGCGTTGAGGAAGGTGAAGTGAGGCGCGGCGGCGTGGGGCGGCGCTGGGGCGGGGTGTGCCACCTCGCGCCCGACGCGTCGGAGGCGTCGCGCTCGCGCGCCGCTGCGCGAGGCAAAATAGCGCGGTGCCCCCGCATTCTCACTCGGCACGGAGGGTGCTAGCTCTCCTCCCGTGGACTCCCCTCCCCCTCCCGATCAGGCCGTGCGCCAGCCCTCACGAGGGTGGCGCTCTCTCTCGCGTGGCGTGTCCGCCGGGCGCGCCGCGTCTGCGTTCGCGTTCAGGGCTGCGCTCGTGTGCCTGCTCGCCGCGCTCAGCCCCGTGGCCTGCTCGCCGAGCTCCGGGCCTAGCGGCGGCTCGTCGCTGGTCGTGGGGGTCACCGGCGAAGACCTGCGCACGCTGCTCGAGAGCGTGAAAGTGACCGCCAAGGTCAACGGCGAGGTCGCGAAAGAGGCGACGGTGGTGCGCGACGGCGATGGGGTGCTCCGGTTCCCCGCCGAGGTCACCCTGGAGGGCGCTCCCGGCGCGCCGGTCGAGGTGACCCTCGTCGGCTACGGCGCGCCGCCCGTGGCGACACGCGGCCCGTCCGATCCCCCGGCCGCCAGCGTGGCGCTGCTGAACAGGCTCGTCACCACGACGATGCCGAAAGAGAAGAGCCTGGTCCGCGTGCAGCTCGACTCGCGCTGCCTGCCGATAGGCACCGACCCCATCCAGTGCCCCGGCGGCACCACGTGCCAGGGAGGGCGCTGCGTGGACGCGGCCGTGTCCGCGTCGTCGCTCGAGCCGTACGCGCCCGATTGGCCCACGAACGCGCCCGATCCTTGCCGCCCCGCCAACGCCGGCCCGCCGGAGATCGCGATCGGCAAGGGTCAGACCGACTACTCGTCGCTCGCGCCCAACGAGACCCTGAAGATGGAGCTCGGCCCGCAAGGCGGACACCACATTTGGATCGCCGTCCGCCTCCGCAACCTGAAGCAGGCGGGCTCGCGGACCGCGCTCTCCGCGGTCCAGCCCACCACGGGCCTGAAGGCCACGCCCACGGCCTTCGTCTTCACGCTCGACACCGACGAGGGCGGGTACTGCAAGCTCTACGGGCTGCGGTTCCAGCTCGACGCGGGCGGCGACCTGGGCACCGCCTACAAGGCGTTCCTCGGCAAGCCGCTCGACGTGACGGTGGAGGTGACCGACGTGGCAGGCCGCACGGCGACGGCCACGCAGCGCGTGAACATCGCCGACAAGCTGCTGTGTCCGGACGGCACGGAGAAGTGCAACACTCCGTAATCACACACAATTTATGACTCTCGCCCACCGCAACGGGCACGACGAGGCGCGGGTGGGTCACAGGCGCGGGACGTCGCTCGCGGAGGCGGGCCCCACGGCGCGCGCGAGCTGCTGGGTCGCGCGCAGCGCGGCGCCGCGGAGCTCGACCGCGCGGGTTCGCGCGACCACGTAGCTGCCGTAGGCGTCGAGCAGCTCGAGCACGCTGCCGCGGCCCTCCCGATAGCCGACCTCGGCCATCTGCCGCATGCGCTCGAGGTCGCCGGCCACGGTGTCGCGAAAGCGTTTCCACGCGGCGACCCGCGCGGACGCCGTGGCGTACGCGAGCTCGACGTCGCGGGCGACGGTCACCTCGACCTGTCGCGAGCGCAGGCGCTGCGCCTCGGCCTCCGCCGTGCTGCGCCCGATCGTGCCCTGCCCCCGATCGAAGAGCGGGAGCGGCACGCTGAGGCCCACGGTCACGACGCCGCCGTCCTTCGGGCTCGGATCGTTGGGGATGCGGAAGAAGTGCGAGTACCCGAGGCTCACGTCCGGCGTGGGCACGACGGCGCGCTTGACCGCTTCGGTGCGGAGGTCGCCCGCCGTCGCCCGCGACTTGGCGGCGGCCACCTCGGATCGACGCCCGAGCGACGCCGCGACGAGCGCGCGCGCGTCGCTGGGCAGCTCCGAAGGCTCGCTCGTGAGGTCGTCGGCGACGAGGGTGGCGGAGTCGACGTCGCGGCCGATGGTCTGCGCGAGCGCGACCCGCGCCGCGAACAGCTCGGCCTCGGCGTCGGTCTGGCGGGCCCTCGCGCCGCTCTGCTCGACGCCTACGCGCAGGCGGTCGTAGGCGGGGTTCGCGCCCGCGCTGACGCGCTCCGCGATGATGGCCTGCACGCGATCGAGATCGCGGGTCGCCGCCGCGGCGAGCGCGAGCTTCGCCTGCGCGATCTGGAGGTCGAGGTACGCGAGGCGCACGTCGGAGGCGAGCTGCCACGCGGTGGCCGCGAACTCACGCTCCGCGGCGGTCGCGAACCCCTGCGCTGCGTCGCGCCGGAGCCCCACCTGGCCCGCGATGGGCGCAGGCTGCGTGACCGTGAGGTAGAGCTCCTGCTGGCCCCCCGACGGGAGGCCGTGCACCAGGAACGCGCCCGCCGCCGAGATCGTGGGGTTCGCGTAGAGCCCCGCGCCGAGCACGTCCGCGCGCGCGGCCGAGACGTCGAAGCGAGAGGCCGCGAGCTCCAGGTTCTGGTGCCGAAAGCGCTCGAGCGCGTCCGTGAGCGACATGCGGACCGTGTGACCGGCGGCGGGGGCAGAGGGCGCGAGAGCCGGGGCGGGAGCCTCGGGCTCGGCGAGCGCCGGCCGCGAGGAGAGCGCGGGAGCGAGGGCGAGAGCGAGGGCGAGGGCGGTGCGAGCGAGACGGGACATGCGCGGAGGCCTCCGCCTCCCGTTCTAGCAGCCTGTCGTTGTTCGGACCGGACGTACGCCTACGCGGACGCGGACGCGGCGCCGCCCGCGAGCGCCTCGGTGACCTCGACGACGATCATCTCGGCGAGGAGCGCGTAGAGCTCGTCGCCCTCGGCGCGGGTCGCGAGCGCCGGTGCGCCGGTGTAGGCCTCGTCCATGCCGAGCTCCAGGAACGTGCGCTTCCCCGCGCGGATGCCGTCCGCGAGGCTCACGTCGAGGGGCCGCATATCCATGTATTCTGCACGCACATCGCCCGCGGACGCGGACGCGGCCGCGCGCGCGAGCACGAGCGAGGTCTCGTAGCGCCCCGCGTGGCAGTTGCCGCGACGAAACTCCTCGGAGAGCGTGCGCCCCCAGCGCCGCGTGAGCGGACACGCGACCGACACGGTGCCGGGCGGGCACGC
Organism: Myxococcales bacterium; assembly: GCA_016720545.1. Classification (NCBI taxonomy): domain Bacteria; kingdom Pseudomonadati; phylum Myxococcota; class Myxococcia; order Myxococcales; species Myxococcales bacterium. The sequence goes on along the minus strand of JADKKK010000010.1, from coordinate 79,411 downwards.
GCTCGCCGCCGCGCGCACGGCCGCGTCGTGAGCGGGCTCGAGGTGGTTGTTCACGAGGCACACGTGGGCGAAGCCTTCGCGCAGGAGGCGCGAGCCAAGGTCGGTGAGCATCGCCGTGAGGACCGCCGCCGACACCCCCACCGCGCCCGCGAACCCGCCTGCGTAGTCGGTGACGCCGTAAGGCAGCGACGGCGCGACGACCGCCGAGATCCCCTGCGCCGCGAGCCTCGGGACCGCCCGCTGCGCGGCCTCCTCGGAGATGTACGTGTCGGTCGCGAGCGGCAGGTGAGGCCCGTGGGGCTCCGTGCTCCCCACCGGCAAGAGCGCGACGACCGGCCCCGCTGCGAAGAGCGCCGCGAGCTCCTTCGTGGTGAGCTCGGCGAGCCTCACGCGCCGCCTCCCGAGCGCCCGGGGACGAGCGCGCGGAGCGCCTTCTTGTCCACCTTGCCGCGATCGTTCTTCGGCAGGTCGTCGAGAAACTCGATGAAGCGCGGATACTTGTGCTTCGTCAGGCGGGCACGGACGTGGGCCTTCAGCTCGTCGGCGAGCACCTCGTGGGGCCGCGTCTCGCTGGCGCGGAGCACCACGTAGGCCTTCGGCTTCACGAGCCCCTCGTCGAGCGCCCCCACCACCGCCGCGAGCTGCACCGAGTCGTGGCCCATCAGGCACTCCTCGACCTCGAGCGGAGCGACCCACTGGCCGCCGACCTTGAGCAGGTCGTCCGCTCTACCTGCAAAATACAGGTATCCGTCAGCGTCCAGCGAGAAGAGGTCTCCCGTACGGCACCAGTGGCCGAAGAACGTTCGGAAGCTCTTGTCGCGGTCGAGCCAGTAGCCGTGGCTCACGCTGTCGCCTTTCACCCAGAGCACGCCGATCTCTCCAGGCGCACACGGCGGCGCGCCCGGTCCGTCGGCCTCCTCGGGCAGCACGCGCAGCTCGTAGCCATCAACGGCGCGACCGAGCGAGCCCGGCTTGATGTCGCCCGGGCGGTTCGAGGCGTAGATGTGGAACATCTCTGCGGAGCCGATCCCGTCGTAGACGTCGCTCCCGAACCGCGCTGTCCAGCGACGCAGGAGCGCCTCGGGCAGGGCCTCGCCCGCAGAGAGCGAGAAGCGCACGCCCTCGAGGGGCAGCCCCGCGCGCCCGGCCCCGCGCTCGACCTCGTCGTGCTCGAGCAGCTTACCGAGCATGGTCGGCACGTTCGTGATGACCGTGGGCGAGTAGCGCTCGATCGCGTCGATGAGGCTCTCGGGGGTAGGCCGCTCGGAGAACAGGCCCACCGTCGCGCCGACGGCGAAGGGAAAGAAGAGGTTCGTGCCCGTGGCGTAGCCGAAGAAGAGGCGCGGCACGCTCACGGTCACGTCGGACCGCTGGTAGCCCACGGTGCCCTTCGCGTACACCTCGGTGTTGAAGGCGAAATCGCGGTGGGAGTGGATGTTCGCCTTGGGTTCGCCGGTCGAACCGCTCGTGAAGAGCCACATCGCGGGCTCGTCGCGGTGGGTCGGCACCGGGTCGAGCGCGGGGCGCACCTCGGAGATGGCGCGCGCGAAGTCGTGGAAGCTCGGGTGCTCCGGGACCTCACACGGGGCTTCGGCGTCGTCGCCCGTCGCCACGTCGGGCACGACGAACACGGCCTGGAGCTCGCGCCCGAGGCGGCCCCAGTGCTCGGCGAGGTACTTGGCCACGGTGGGCACGGTCACGACGCACGTGGCGCGCGTGTATCCGACGAGGTAGTCGAGCGACTCGATGGGCGCGTGGGGATTTCCCATGGCGACCACTGCGCCGCGGAGAAGGGTCCCGAAGATCGCCCACGCGAAGGGGGGACAGTCGGGGAGGACGAGGAGGACGCGCTCGCCGCGGCGCACCCCGCTCCGCGCGAGCAGCTCGGCCACGTGGCGCGCCCGCGCGGCCACGTACTCGTAGGTGTAAGCGCGCTCCCCAAACCGAATCGCGGTCTTCGCCCCGAGCCCCTCGGCGATGCGGTCGAACAAGAAATAGCTGGCGAGGTTCAGGTCTTCGTCGAAGCGCACCATGAGAGCACGATACGGCATTTCGGCGCGCGTGCGCGCGGCGGGGCGAGGTGGCGCGCCGCTACTTGAAGCCCTTTGGGGGCAGCGCGCGGAGGTACGTGATGAGCCCGTCCATCTCGGCGGCCGTGGTGGTCCACTGGTGCTTGCCGCCGCCGTTCAGCGTGATGGGCACGCCGTTCAAGATGCCCGTGGAGATGATGACGGAGACGTCCTCGTCGGCCACGGAGGCGAGCGACGCCGGCGAGTGATCGATGCCCTGCGCGCCGGCGTGGCAGAGGGTGCACGCGGGCTCTTGTTTGGGCGCAAAGCCTGCCTTGTAGCGGCTCTCGCCGGCGGCGTAGCGGTTCGGCGCGTACGCGGCGATCGCGATCTCGGTGGTGACCTTCTTGCCACCGGACTCGGCCGTGAGCGTGACCGCCCCGGACTTCTTCGCGGACACGAGGAAGTAGCGCCCGTCGTCGCCGAGAGGGTTCTCGAGGGCCGCGGGCTCGACGGTGACCAGGGACGCGTCGGAGGGCACGAGGCGCAGATCGGCGCCCGCGCCGTACACCGCCACGGCCACGCGGAAGGTGTGCGTGCCGTCGGCGCCGGTGTAGCTCTGCGATGGTCGTATCTGCAGGTCGGGGGTCGCGTCGGGGACCGGGCTCGTGCCGGTCTCGTTGATCGTGCTCGCGTCCGACAGAGGACCCGCGTCGGACGCGGCCCCGCCGTCTGAGGTGGAGGTGGTGGACGAGCAGCCGGCGGCGAGGCCGATCGCGACGCCGACCGCGACGAGGAGAGGGAGACCCGAGCGCAGCGCCATCATCGGGGGTCAGCCTAGCACGCGAGGGAACGCGCGCGACCGGCTCAGGGACGCCGCAGCCGGCCGGCTCAGGGCAAGACGCGCAGAGAACCCCGCACGACGCCGTAGCCCGCCGCGGTGCGGAGGTCGCGCACGAGCGCCGCGGGCTCGAGCTCGCCCGCGAGGAGCGCTCGATAGCCGCGCACGAGGCCCGCGACCTGCGCGGGGGTCTCACGCACGAGCTCGACGCGCAGCCGCGCGGCGCCACGCTCGAGCAGGGCGGGCACCAGATCCGCGGCGCTCTGCGGGCGCTCGTGAAACACGGTGTTGCGGCAGCCCACGTCCGCGATCACCGGGTGGGTCATGCCCGCGCGATCGCGGAGGGCGACCTCGTGGCGCTCACAAGGGCGCCCGCAGGTGCGGTGATCGCGCCCCTCGGAGAGCAGCGCTGCGAACACGCAGTGCTCCGTGTAGAAGAGCGGCATCGGGTGGTGCACGACCACCTCCGCGCGAGGCCCGAGCGGGCCGCGAAGGAGCGCGAGCATCTGCGCGGCGTCGAGGTCGAACGACGGAGTGAACGCGTCGAGCCCGCGCGAGAGCGCTTGTCCGGCCGCGAGCCGATTGGTGACGTTCAGGGAGAAATCCCCCACGCGGAGCGCGTCGCCGTACGCGGCGCGACCCTCTTGCAGCGCGCCGAGGCCTCGCACGAGCACGGCGTCGGGCTGGAGCGCCGCGAGGTAGCGATCGATCTTCTCCTCGCCCGGCTTGCGTACGCGCGGCGGCGCGACCCCCACGAACCGGTGTCCCTCCGCGCGGAGGGCGCGGAGCGCGTGCCCGGTGCCCGTGAGCTCGAGGAAATCGAGGTAAACGCCGTCGGCCCCCGCCTCGAGGGCTGCGCGCGCCTGCTCGAGCGTGCGCGCGAGCACGAAGAGCCCTGGCGCTACCGGCGGCGGAAGCGCAGGTGCGGCCGCGCTCGCGCGCGCGGGAGCCTGCGCGGGGGGCGTGGAGATGCCGTGCGCGCGGTGCCCGGCCCGGACGAGCTCCGCGACGAGCGCGCGGCGGGCGCGGTTCAGCGACGAGAGCGGCACGATCGTGCGCTCCGGGAGATCGACCGTGAGTCCGTCGAGCACGAACGGCGTGCCTGCGAGCTTCCCGAGCTTCGCGCGGAGAAGCTCAGGAGGCGTGGGCTTGTCCGCCTCGGCGAGGTCCGCGTCGCCCTCGACGCTGACGGTGACGCCGCGCGCGGTGGTCGCCGTGAGGCGCGGAGGAGCGCCCCATTTACCTGCAACATGCACATGAACGCCGAGCCTCGCGGGGCTCGCCGTGAGCTCGGCCCGTACCTCCGCGGAGACCCGCGGATCGCTCGTCTTCCACACGCGGCCGCCCGGCGCGAAGGCGCGCGACCCGACCGGCGTGTCGGGCCCGAGCCACACACAGACCCGCGCCCCCACGCCGGCCTCTTCCACGTCCCGACCCGCGGCGGTGAGCGACCAGACTCGCCCGCCGAGCTCTCCCTCGCCCGCGCGGCCTCCTTCGAAGAGCACCCCGTCCCCGCGCCGCAGGGGAGCCGCGAGCTCCACCTCCACGGTCGCGCGGCGACGGTCGCCCCCCGCGCCGCAGACCACGCCGAGCGCGAGCCCGCGGTGATCGCACGTGCGGCCGTCGACGAGGCGCTGGTGGTCGATCCCGGCCAGGAAGCCGGGGCCCGAGCCTCGCGTGAAGGTCTGGAGCGCGCGCGCGCGCATCTCGGGTTCGGGCCGCGCCCCCTGCCCCACGGCGGCCTCCGTCGCGCGGCGGTAGAGGCGGGTCGTGGCGGCCACGTAGTCGGGCCCCTTCAGGCGCCCCTCGATCTTCAGCGACACCACGCCCGCTCGCGCGAGGTCGGGGACGAGCTCGCTCGCCTCGAGGTCCTCGGGCGAGAGCAGGTAGGCCGCGTCGCCGAGCGGCCGGACTTGGCCGTCGACCACGAGATCGTAGGGAAGTCGGCACGCCTGGGCGCACGCGCCGCGGTTGGCGCTCCGGCCGCCGATCGCCTCGCTCGTGAGGCACTGGCCGGAGTACGCCACGCACAGCGCGCCGTGCACGAAGACCTCGAGCTCGACCTCGGTCGCGGCGTGGATCTGCTCGATCTCCGCGATCGAGAGCTCGCGCGCCAGCACCACCCGCGTGGCCCCGAGGCTGGCCGCGAGCTCGACGCTCGGCGCGTCGGTGCAGGTCATCTGGGTGGAGGCGTGCACCGCCAGCGTGGGCGCGATCTCCCGGGCGAGCAGCGCGACGGCGAAGTCTTGGACGATGAGCGCGTCGGCCCCGGCGCGCGCCGCGAGCGCGATCGCCTCCGCGACGGCGCCGAGCTCCTCGTCGAACGCGAGCGTATTGAGTGCAACATACACGCGAGCGCCGCGGGCGTGGGCGAACTCGATGGCGTCGGCGAGCTCTTCGGGCTGGAAGTTCTTCGCGCGCGCCCGGGCGTTGAACGCGCCGAGGCCGACGTAAACGGCGTCGGCGCCGGAGAGGACCGCCGCCTCCAGCGACGGGCGATCGCCCGCGGGCGCGAGCACCTCGGGACGCCCGCGGGCCACGCCGCTCAAAGGAACCACTCGCCGCGGCAGTCGACGAAGCTCCGCTCGCCGCTCGCGCAGAGCCTCGCGAGGGGCTCGACGCGAGGCAGCTCGGTCGCGAGCCAGTACGCCGACGCCTGCACCATGCCGCGCGCGAACGGGTCTTCCCGGCCGACCACGGCGGCCTCCATCTTGAGCCACATCCACGACGTGACGACGACGCCGAGCGCGTCGAGGTAGTCGGTCGCGTGCGCGAGCATGCCCTCCAGATCGCCCCCGGCGCCGCGCTCGCCGAGCACGCGGGTGAGGTCCAACACCTGAGCGAGGCCCGCCCGCACCGCGAGGACGCGCTCCTTGGCGACGCCCGCCGCCTCGGCGCTCGCGCAGTCGTGTCCGACGTCCTCCGCGAGCGCGAGCATCGCCGCGCCTGCGCCTGCCATCGCCTTGCGGCCGAGCAGGTCGAGACTCTGAATGCCGGTGGTGCCCTCGTGGATGGAGTTGAGCTTCTGGTCGCGCAGCCACGCCTCCGGGAGGTACTCGCTCGAATAGCCGTAGCCGCCGTGCACCTGCAGCGCGAGGGCGTTGGCCTCGAAGCCGCGCTCCGCGGGGAACGTCTTGGCGATGGGGGTGAGGAGGTCGAGGAGCTGCTGAGATCGGGCGCGCACGAGCGCGTCGGGCGAGTGCTCGGCGAGATCCGCGTAGCGGGCCGTGACGCCGAGCAGACAGAACGAGGCGTCGACGATCGCCTTCTGACGGAGCAGCATGCGGCGCACGTCGGGGTGCTCGATGAGCGGGACCGGCGGGGCCGTCGGCGGCGCCCCGAGCGGCCTGCCCTGCACGCGGGCGCGCGCGTAGTCGACCGCGGCGTGGTACGCGACGGACGCGGTGGCCGCGGCGTTCACGCCGACCATGATCCGCGCCTCGTTCATCATCTGGAACATGCAGCGCAGGCCCGCGTTCGGCGGCCCCACACGCCACCCTCGACAGTCGTCGGCGTCGCCGAACGAGAGCGCGAGGCTAGGGATGCCGCGCCAGCCGATCTTGTGGATGAGGCCCGTGACGGTCACGTCGTTCGCGATCACCTTGTCGCCGTCGGCGCGGAGCTTGGGGACGACGAAGAGGGAGAGGCCCTTGGTGCCCGGCGGCGCGCCCTCGATGCGCGCGAGCACGAGGTGCACGATGTTCTCGGCGAACCCGTGATCGCCGCCGGAGATGAAGATCTTCGCCCCGCGGAGGAGGTAGTGCCCCTCGGGGGTCGGGCGCGCCGAGGTGACGATGTCCGCGAGGCTCGAGCCCGCCTGCGGTTCGGTCAGCGCCATCGTGCCGGTCATGCGCCCCTCGTACATGGGGCGCATGTAGGTCTCCTTCAGGTGCTCGTCGCCGAAGGCCTCGATGAGGTGCGCGGCGCCCGCCGTGAGCCCAGCGAAGCCGTAGGCGGAGAGGTTCCCCGCCATGAGGTACGCGGTCGCGAACGTGGCCACGGTGAGCGGGAGCTGCTGCCCGCCCACCGCGAAGGGGCGAGACGCCGCCACGACCCCGGCTTTGGCGAGCGCTTCCCACACCGTCGCCATCTCGGGGTGGACGCGCACGCTGGCCTCGTCGCGCTCGTCCCGCTCTTCCCATGGGGTGCGGCGACTCTCGAGGGTCGGCGGGCTCGCGTCCATCGCCGCGTAGGTGGGTGCGAGCACCTCGCCCCCGAGCCGGCGGCAGGTCGCGAGCCACGGGTCGAACGTGTCTCGCCCGTGGTCGGCGAACGCGGGCAGCGCGGTGAGCGCCTCGACGTCGAGCACACGATAGAGAAGAAGGTTGACGAGCTCGTCCGACACGAGCTTCTGCGACGGTACCGACATGGGAGCACTATAGTCCGAGCGCCCCGCGCTTCGGTGGCAGAGCGGCCGAGCCGCCGAGACCGCGGGCTCGAATACCCGTCGACTTGGCTGATTCGAGGCGCTAGGGGGGAGGGCGTGCCTCGGCCGCTCACGCTGCTCCGCAACGCCACGCTCTACGATCCCGAGGCGCGCGGCGTCGTCGACCTGCTCGTCGGCGCGGGCTCGGTGCTCGCCGTGGGCGCCTCGCTGGACGCCCTCCCCGCCGCGCTGTGCGCCACGGTCGATCTCGCGGGCGCGCGCGTGGTGCCGGGCCTGCTCGATCCCCACGTGCACCTCACGGGCGGCGGCGGCGAGTCGGGCCCCTCGTCGCGCGTCCCTCGGGTGGAGAAGAGCGCGCTCGTCCGCGCGGGCGTCACCACCTGCGTCGGCGTGCTCGGCACCGACGGGACCACCCGCACGGTGGCGGAGCTCGTCGCGACCACGCTCGCGCTGCGTGAAGAGGGGCTCTCCGCGTACTGCTGGACCGGCAGCTACGAGGTGCCCGTCGTCACGCTCACGGGCTCGCTGCGCCGCGACGTGGTGTTCGTCGATCCCGTGCTCGGCGCCGGCGAGATCGCCATCAGCGATCACCGCTCGTCACAGCCGACGCTCGAGGAGCTCGCGAGGCTCGCGGCCGACTGCCACGTCGCAGGCCTCATGAGCGGCAAGGCCGGAGTGCTTCACCTGCATCTGGGCGACGGCGCCCGCGGACTCGCCCCCGTGCGCGAGCTGCTCGACACGACCGAGCTGCCGCCGCGCGTGTTCTACCCGACCCACGTGAACCGCAAGCGCCGGCTCTTCGACGAGGCCGTCGCGCTCGCGAGGCGCGGGTGCACGGTCGACGTGACCGCCTTCCCGGTCGAAGACGGCGAAGACGCGTACTCCGCCGCCGACGCGGTCGCGCGGTACTTCGCGAGCGGCGCCCCTCGCGACAAGCTCACGGTGAGCTCCGACGGCGGCGGCTGCCTCCCCACCTACGACGCGCAGGGCACCCTCCTCGCGATGGACGTGGGCCGGTCCGCCGCGCTCGGCGAGACGCTCGCGGAGTTGCTCGCGAGCGGCCTCCCGCTCGACGAGGCGCTCCCGCCATTCACGTCCAACATATCGACTTTGCTCAGGTTGTCGCGAAAGGGCCACCTCCGCCCCGGCGCCGACGCCGACCTCCTGGTGCTTGACGACACGCACCGCATACGCGACGTGATGGCGCGCGGGACCTTCGTGCTCCGCGACGGCACACTCACGACCCACGGAACCGGGACGTTCGAGCCCCAGACAGCGAAATGAAGCCATGAGCCCAGCGAAGATCGAAGGCGACAGGAAACGCGGCATGATCGTGCCGATCGGCGGCGCGGAGGACAAGGAGGGCACGACCGACATCCTCCGCCACTTCCTCGAGGTGTCCGGCGGTTCGCGGGCGCGCATCGTGATCATCCCCACCGCGTCGAGCCTGGAGGAGACCGGGCGGCGGTACGAGAAGCTCTTCCGCAAGCTCGGCGCCGACGAGGCCAAGTCCTTGCCCATCGCCACACGCGACGACGCGAGCAAGCGCGAGTGGCTCGACTACCTCGAGAAGGGCACGGGCATCTTCGTCACGGGCGGCAACCAGCTCCGGCTCACGACCATCCTCGGTGGTACGCCCGTCGCGCGCGCGATCCGCAAGGCGAACGCGCACGGGGTCACGGTGGGCGGCACGAGCGCGGGCGCGGCCATCCTCAGCGAGCACATGATCGCCTACGGCGCGGAGGGCAACACCCCGCACGCCGGCGCCGTCACGCTCGTTCCCGGGTTCGGCCTCACGAACCGCATCATGATCGACCAACATTTCCGCCAGCGCGACCGGCTCGGCCGCCTCCTGACGGCGCTCGCCTACAATCCATTCGCCGTGGGCGTGGGGCTCGACGAAGACACGGCGGCGTTCATCGACCACAACAAGCTCCTCACGGTCGTCGGCGCCGGCGCGATCACGATCGTCGACGCCTCGGAGCTCGAGCACTCCTCGATCGCCGAGGTGAAGGAGGGCAAGCCCGTGACGATGACGAACGTGCGCCTCCACATCCTCGTGGCCGGCTGCTCATTCGACCTCAACACGCACAAGGCCTCGCCGAAGCCTCACTGAGCCTCGCCGTTCGCTCGGGCGATGATGTCGCGCATCCGCGTCGAGCGCGGGGCGGCGGCGGCGCGCTCAGCTTCCTTCGGAGGCTCGCTTGACGGCGTCGAGCACGGCGAACGCCGCGCCCGGATAGACGCCGAGCTGGATCTCGGGGTGATTGCGCAGGAACACCGTGACGAGCCAACCGAGCGAGCGGGCGTCGAAGCCGATGGTCACCTGCAGGATCGTCGTGTCGGGGATGGATCCGTCGGCCAGGTCGAAGCGGAAGTGGATGTCGCGAGGCTCTCCCGAGAGATACGATAGCTCGACCCACTCGCGGTCTTCCTCACGATGCCGGAGCTCGAAGCCGAACTTGGTGGAGAAGAACGCGATCTTGAAGCGGAGCTGCATCGCGACGCGATCGCCGTCCACGTGGACCTGGTGGACCATCGGCAGCCGCGAGGGGAAGTGCGACACGTCGCGGATCATGTCCCACACGCGCGCGCGCGACGCCTCCACGCGCGTGGCGGCCACGGCGAGATCGAGCGCCCCGGCTCCGCTGCTCCGCAGGATGAGGAGGTGGCCGTCGGCTCGCTCGACGGCCTCGGGTGCGAACGCGAAGCGAGTCGGAGAACCCATGTGGCCTAAGCCTCCGGAACCGGGCGCAGCATCGCGCCGCCGAGCACCCCAGTCCACCCGAAAAACGCGACGAATCCGAGGAACGTCGCAGGCCCGCCCGCGGCGAGCCACGGCGGCGCGTCAAGCAGCGCGCCGACGCTCATGACCAGCGCCAGGGCCGCGACCACGCCGGTGAACCACACGACCCATCGAGGGAGGACGCCCGTGGCGGCGACCGCCCAGGCCACCGCGAGAAGCACCGGAAGCGCGGCGAGCCCGTCGAGCGCGAACCACACCGAAGTCAAGGTGCCCATGGTGAGAGCGGCCTGCGGGGTCTTTGGATCGATGAGAAAGGGCATCGCCTGAAAGGCGACGAGCGAGCACGCGAACACGCCGTAGGTGAACGTGCCGCTCGCGAGCACGAACCCGGATAGCCACCGAAGCGCGCCCTCGCGGGCGCCCTCCCGCAGCCGCGTTCTTCCGGCGAGGACCGCGAGCTGGACGAAGCCCGGGACGAACGCGGCGATCCCGAGGTAGTTGCCGACGAGGAAGCCCGTGCGGTGGGCCGCGTACCACGCCGCGAACGCCTCGCCGCTCATGCCGAGCGCGGCGGGCGGCGCGGCGGGAAGCGCGACGAGCGGAATGACCACGAGCGACAGGGCCGAGAACCCGAGCCCGCAATAGCCCCCCACCCTCGACGCGCGACGTTCGTCCATCGGCCAAGTGTGCCACGAGCGATTGACCCACACACCGCCACAGAGGTGACTGGCCGGGCTGGGCGAAGACCACGAAGCCCGCCGGGACCGAGCTTCGCGCGGTCTCGACCTCGACCTCGACCTCGACCTCGAGCCTCCCGCCGGCCCACGGCGAGGCGGCCGGCGGCGGGGCGAAGGCGGCCTTCCGACCGACGATCGAGGGTTCGGCTGGAAAAAAACGTGACGCCGCGGCCGCTGGCCAACGCTACGCGTGCGAGATCGCCCGGGCGCGCATGCGGAGCCCCGGGCCCTGTTGCCGGAGCGTGACCGACGGCTTGAGCCCAAGCAGCTGCCCCGGCAAGAGCTCGAGGTGATAGCGCTGCAGCACTACGGCGAGGATGAGCGTCGCCTCCATCATCGCGAAGTGGCTGCCGATGCACACGCGAGGGCCGCCACCGAACGGGAAGTACGCGAACTTCGGCAGGTTCTTCGCCCGCTCCGGCAGCCATCGATCGGGATCGAACGCCTCGGGATCCGGGAAAAAGCGCCGGTCGCGGTGGACGATCCATTGGCAGAGGAGGAGCTGCGAGCCCTTCGGAACTCGATAGCCGCCGACCACCACGTCGGCCTCGGCCTGGCGCCCGGTCGTCCACGCCGGCGGATAGAGGCGCATCGACTCCTTCAGCACGCGCTCCGTGAACACGAGCTGCTTTGCGTCGTCGGCCGTGGGGAGGCGGTCGCCGAGCACACGGTCGAGCTCCTCGCGCACACGCTGCTCCACGCTTGGGTGGGTGCTGAGGAGGTAGAACGTATAGGCGAGCGCGAGCGCCGTGGTCTCGTGGCCGGCGAGGAAGAGCGTCATGGCTTCGTCGCGGAGCTGCTGATCGCTCATCGTGCCCCCGCCCTCGTCTTGCGCGGTGAGCAGCACGCCGAGGAGGTCTTCCTTCTGCCCGTCTCGCTGACCTTCGGGTGCCGACGGCTCGAGCCCCTGCGCGGCGCGCTGGGCGCGCTCGGCCCGACGCGCGGCGAGGATCGAGTAGATGAGCCCGTCGAGCCGCTTGACCGCCGCGGCGACCTTGCGGTTCAGCGGGGTCGGCACCCACCCAGGCACCTTCAGCATCGCCTCCGGGCTGTTGGCGAAGAACGTGTTCAGCACCTCGAGCGACTCGCCGACCATCTCGAGATCGCTCGGCCGCAGCGTGGCGCCGAAGAGGACGGCCGCCACCACCTCCATCGTGATGCGCGCCATCTCCACGTGAATGTTGATGATTTCTCCGTCTTCGTACCCAAGCGCGGAGGCCGTCACGCGGGCCATGGACTCGCCGTAGTCCCGGATACGCCGCGGCGTGAACGCCTGCGCCATCAGCTTTCGCTGGCGTCGCCAGAGCTCTCCGCTGCTCGTGAGCAGCCCTTGGCCGAGCGCCCGCTCGAGCACCACGACGTACTCGTCGCGACCCATCACGGCGGACTGCTTCACGAGGACGTCCTCGATGTCTTCCGGGTGGTTCACCAAGAAGTAGTCCCGCCCGAAGATCTTGAGCTGGACGACGTCCCCGTACTCGTCGGTGAGGCGGCGCAGAAACCCGAGCGTGCCCTCGGACGTCATGCTCGCCACGTTGCGCAGACCGTAGCGATCGGTCGGGCCCGGAGCGCGCGAGGGGAGAGACGTCGGCGAACGCCGCGGAGGAGCCGCCGCCGGGCTGGAGATCTCAGGCGTCCGCGTCGTCGTCGTCGTCGTCGTCCTCGTCATCGTCGTCGTCCTCCGCGCGCTGTCCGATCGGGCCCGGCGCCGCTGCCTCCGCCCGGGGTCCCTTGGGGCCTACGCCGGGGCCGCCCCGCCGCGAGCGCGGCGCGTCGAGCTTCTGCCGCTGCTCGGCCGTGAGCAGCGCCCGCACGCGCAGCATGGAAGCGACGTGAGCTTTGTGCATCTCGGCCTGCGCCTTGGCCCCCTCGTCGATCTGCGCGTTCAGCGCGCGCTCGTCGACCTTGTCGGCGGCGAGGAGCCGGGTCGCCTCAATCTTCGCGCGCTCGACCTTCGCGCGGAGCTCGACCGAGCGGCTCTTCGTGGTGAGCACCTCTTGCCGAAGCTTCGCGACCTGGTCCGGCGTGAGGTCGAGCTGCCGGGCCCGGCTGAGCAGCGTGCGCGGTGGGTAGAACCGGACGCCGAGGGCCGCCAGCTCGTGCATCATCTCGGCGCCGTGGCCCGGGGGCCTCTGGCCCCGCGGCATCCCGCGCATTCCGCCGTGCATCCCGCCCGCGCCGGGGCCGCGGTGGCCCATCGCGCCGGGGGGAGCGCCGGGGGGCGGACCACCGGGACCACCGGGACCACCGGGACCGTGCGGACCGGGGTGCCCAGGCGGCATCCCTGGGCGAACGGGCCCGCCCGCGAGCTCGGCCGCAGGCGGGGGTGGCGGCGCGGGCGGCGGCGGCGCGGCTTGCGGCGGCGGCGGCGTTTCGGCAGGCCGCGCGGGGGCCTGACACCCTGCGATGACGAGCCCAAGTCCAAGCAGAGCGGCGGTGACCTTCGACATGGCAATCTCCCAGCAGACCGCCCGAGGCGGGCGCGCCTGATGAGCGTACCACTCGGCTTCCCGGGCGCGAGGCGGGCGCACCGCCACGCCGCCCGTGAGGGTCGTCGCGCGAATCACGCGCTCGTCGCGTGATACAATTGTGTCGTTTATGTGAACTTCACCGCCTCCCGTTGAAATGTATCACGCGCGTGATACATTTGGTTCGTGACACACGAACCACACGACCCCTCGGCTCCCGACGACACCCTCGAGGCCTCCGAGCCCGGCGCGGCAGGAGAGCCGCCGACGGAAAAGAAGGAGCGGGTCCTCCACACGCGCGTCCCGGTCGTCCTCGAACGCGAGCTCAAGCGCTTCGCGGAGAACCTCCGTATGCCGGTCTCGAACCTCGTCCGCACCATCCTCGAAGACGCCGTCGCCGCAGCCGACAAGGCGGGCGAGGGCGTCGAAGGCCAGCTCAAGCGTATGGCATCGCACCTCGAAGAGGAGCGCAAGCGCCTCCACGACCGGCTGGCCGACGCGCGCAACAAGGAGCTCCTCGCCGGCGCCGTCGCGTTTCAGCCCGTGCGCCTCGCGAAGCCCGCCGCCTGCGCCCAGTGCGGTCGCGACTGCGCCGCGGGCGAACAAGCCCACCTCATCGTCGGCGAGCCCGACTCCCGAGAGCGCGCCTTCGTGTGCGCCGCGTGTGTCCCGCTCGCCTGAGCCTCGCAACCTTTCCCTCCAACCAGGAGCGCATCCATGAACACGACCACCGCAAATCCGTCCAGCTCTGCCCCCGTCGATCCCACGCCCGAGGTCCTGCCGCCCGCCGAGCCCGGCGAGGCCTCCTCGGCCGAAGGGCAAGGCTCCCTCCCGGACGCCGTCGCGACCTGGGCCGCGTTCGCGCTCCGCGTCGGCGGCGCGGCGCTCGACCGCACCGCGTTCGTGCAGCGCGAGCTGGGCCACGCGCTCCAGCGCACCTCCGCGATGCTCTCCACGCTGGCCGACGACGTCGACCGGCGTCACACGAAGGCCTGACGCGGCGACTGCCGAGTCCCGACACGACTCGACCCGACCCCGAGCAGACGCGGGGCCGGGTCGACGCGTATCGACGCCTGGGACGTGCTGTCAGTTCATCGACGCGAAGGACGCGCCGAGCTTCCCGAGAGCCCCGGTCGCGAGGGCCGGGATGTTGGTGATCTTCGCCTGCGCGTCGCTCACGGCCTTCGACGCGTCCGCCTGCGCGGTCTTCACGGCCGCGAGATCGCCGTTCGCCTTCGCCTTAGTCTCGCCGCTGGCGAAGGGGCTCGAGACCGCGAGCGTCGCGCCCGTGGACACCTTCGTCGCGAGCACCGGGATCTTCGCCGTCGCCGCCACGAGCTTCGGGGTCATGGCGGCCGCCTTCTCCGGGATCGCCTTGAGCCCCGCGACCACGGTCTTCAGCTTGTTCAGCGCGGCCTCGACCTCCGCCTTCGCTTCGGCCTTGACGTCGCCCTTGAGCTCGACCTTCACCGTGCCGTTGTCGAACGTGCCCTTCGCCATCGAGGCGAGCTCGCCGGCGTTGATGCCGTGGCGCTTGGGGATGCTCGTGAGCTGCTCGATCACCTCCGCGGCGTCGTCGATCGGCTTCGTGAGGGCGGTGAGCTCCGCGTTGATCTCCTTCGGCATCGCCTGGAGCTCTTCGAGGGCGGACACCTCCGCCTTTTCTCCACTCGGGGACTTGGCCTCACCGCCGCCGCCGCACCCCGTGACGCCACCGAGGACGAGCGCGAGGAGGGTGGACGCGAGGGCGAGGAGCGGGACCGAACGACGTCGCAACATGTCAATATTCCTTGGCAAATTTGAGAAGGGCCGATGCAACGGGCGCCGCAACGATCTCGACCGCGCGCGGCGCCCGGCACTTGCCATGTACGGGCCCGCAGGTCAAAGCTTCCCTCTGCATCCGCGCCCACGCGGCCGACGCGCGTGGCCCGCGCGTCCGTGCCTCTCCAGTGATGGTAACCTGGGAGCGTCGTGCGAAGGTCCTCGCCCCACCGCCTCCGCCTCGCGGTCGGCCCCCTGCTGCTCGTCGGCGCGGGGCTCGCGTCGGCGTGCCACGAGGCGCCCCCGCCGCGGGCGAGCCCACGGGTCGCTCGAGGCCCCGCAGCGCGCGCGGTCCCGGCGGCGACGCCGGCGCGACCTCCGGCGCCGCCGACCAAGCTGCTCGACGAGCCCTCGGGCGTCGTGTGCGCCGTCGAGGGGCCCGTCACGGCCCCGCTCGAGCTCGGGGATCGCGAGGGGCCTCTGACGACGGTCACAGGCGCGAGCTCGGGGCGCTTCCTCGTGTTGGGCGCGGGCGGTGCGTTCGTGGAGCTCCGCGGCGCAGGCCTCCGCGCCCGAGGCTTCGCGCGGGCCTCGGTGTTCGCGCGCCAAGATCTCGCGGTCGGGGGCGTCCTCACGCTCTGGAAGGAGGCCGCGCTCGCACCCGCCGGCGGCGACGCGGAGACGCACACGGTGAGGGTCGGCCTGCCCGAGCTGCGCGGCGTGACGCCGCGCGCGCCGCTTCCGGTGCCCGAGGTGCCATGCGGCGAGCTCACGACCAGCGCGGCCGAGCGTGGCCCCCCTTCGTCGCCGCGCTTCTACGTGAACCTCCGTGGCAAGCGTCTGGAGCTCGCCGCGACGCCCGGCGGCCCGATCGTGGCTGAGGCGCACGATCTCGAGCTCGCCGCTGTCACCGCAGCGCAGGGGGCCTACTGGCGGGTGCGTTGGTACGTGCCCGGCGGAGAGCTCCACGCGTGGACCCGCGCGGCCGGCCTCGCGCCGCGGCGGGGCTCCGACGCCGAGCTCGTCAACCAGCTCCTGGCCGCGCCCGCAGGCCCGACGCCCGCTCCGCCACCTGCGCCGGGCCCGCCCCCACCAGAAGCGTGGGTGTACCGGTGCGAGCGCGAGACGCCGCTCCTCTTCGCCAAGGACGGACGCACCGTGGCGCTCGTCACGTTGCGCCCGGCCGACTTGCAGCTCGTGGGCACGCACGGCGAGCTGGCCGAGGTCACGTTCGCGCCGCCCGAATTCTCGCAAGCGACGATCGACACCGCGCCGCAGACCATGGCGATCGCGGGCGCGACGATGCACCTGCCCACGGAGTGGCTGAGCACGTGCAGCCAGCGAAGGCCCGCGAGGCAGTAACGATCGCTCAGCGACCGTGTGCGCGCCCTCGTCGACGACGCGAGAGCCCGGCGACGACGAGCCCGGCCAGCGCGACAGGCGCGCCCCCGCTCGCGACGCCGCCCGCGGCATCGCACGAGCACCCCGCCCCTGGCTCGGGCGCGGCGCCGGACACCGGCGACGGGGCGGGCTCGCCGGGTGCCGGGCCGGGCGCGCCCCCGTCGGGCGCGGGCGTCGACGCGTCGGGAGGGGCGGGCCCCGAATCGCGCGGTGGGGCCCCCGCATCGCCGGCGGGCTCGTCGCAGCGCGAGGCGTGGGTCGCCCGGGTCGTCGCGCAGCTCGTCGGGGAGGCGCAGCGCGGCTCCGGGAGCGCGGGCGGCTGCCCCGTGCTGCCCACCTCGCCGCGGTTCGGGTAGGCAGGCGCGAGCGACGACCAGCGTCCTCCCGTGGGGAACTCCATGTGCCCGAGCACCCGCTCTTGGTAGGTGTAGCTGCCGCCGTTCCCCGGCTTGTACGGCCCACGCCCGGGGGTGAGGTTGGGGTTGTTCGGGTTGTTCGAGTACGCGAGCCCGTTGTAGGCCCAGAGCGCGGTGTACCAATCCTCGACAACGTCCGGATCGTTGTCCCCGACGCACGCCGTAGCGGCCCACTTCGCGGCGAGAATGAGCGTGCCCGTCGCGAGGTTGTACGTGGCGTCGCCCGCCACGCGGGCGCGATCGAACGCCGGCGTCTCCCCCGCGTGCATGCCGCTCGTGACCTGGCCGATCCCGTACCCGCAGTCGAACGAGACGATGGTGCGCTCGGGCGCGCCAACGGAGCCGGCGGGCGCGTCGGGGACGCAGAATTGCTGCCAGCCCGACTCCTGGTAGGCGAGCGCCTGGAGCACATGGCAAGGGAAATGCGCAGGAACGGTGACGCGCGGCTTGGGCTTGCCGCAGCCCGAGCCGATGACCCCGATGGCGGGCCCCGCCGTCTTCCACGACGCCTGCCCGGGCGCGACGGTCGCGAAGATGCCCTTCCACGCGGCGACCGTGGGGTTCCTGCCCGGGGCCGGCTGGACGCCGCACCGGGAGCCCCCGGTCGTCTGGGCAGGCGTGTAGCTGGGGCAGTACGCGCGCGCGTCGCGGAGCGCTCCCGCCAGGAACAACCCCACGAGAGCTGACGCGAGCGGCGCCCTCATCGCGCGCCCCCCCCACCGCCCACGAAACCAAGGGCCTCCACGCGCTCGGCGCCACCGAGACGCGCGACGCCGCCCGGCCCGAGCGGGCCGCGGGGCCCGGCCGGCGCGTGGAGGATGGCGAGGTCGTCCATGCCCTCGCTCTCGAAAGAAGCCACGTGGAGCACCGCGAGCCACGCGCCGTCGGCGCTCGTCGCGCGGACGGCGTCGAAGCCCGGACCGAGCGGCGAAAGCCACTCGCCGCGCGCGGACGCGAGGCCGCGTCGACCCGGAGCCGTCCACACCGGGTCGGACGACGGCAGCGCGTAGGGCGCGGGCGCGTCGTCGCGCGCGGTGGCGAGGCGAGTGACGAGGCCCGAGGCGAGGTCGAGGCGCTCCACCGCCCAGAGGTCCGCGTCCTTCGCGTCCCGGTTCACGTAGAGGAGCGCGCCACGCTGCCGGTCCACCGTGAAGTCGCGCGCCATGGGCACGATCGAGGCGACCAGGCGCGAGCGCCCCGACGCGCGCTCCACGAGGAGCACGTCGGCGTTGCCCGCGGCCGCCACCCGGTAGACCACGAGGTCGGAGCCGAGCTCGCCCGCGAGGTGGAGCGCGAGCCCCGAATACGTGTAGAGCACACGAGTCACACCGGTGGCGACGTCGACCGCGACGAGCTCGAGCGAGTCGATCCGGCCCCCCGGGCCAGACGCGGATCCGCTCGCGCCGCGCTCGACGTAGACGAGGCCGCCGTCGCTCGCGAGTGGGCGACGCGCGTGGCCAACCCCCGCGACGAGGCGGCGAGCGCCCTGTCGTTCGACCGCGAAGAGTGCAGCGCCGAAGTCGCGATCGGCGGCGCCCTCTTCATCGGCGACGACCACCGGGAGGACGCCGAGGAGATCCCCGCGGACGACCGCGCCGGGGGCGTGCAGCACAGCGCCGATTGGGGTCGCCGCGCCGTCCGGCCCGACGAGGCGCACCTCGCTGCGCCGCGCGCGCTCGTCGTGAGGCGTCGCCACGACGACCAGCGGCGGCCTCGTCGCCCGCGCGGCGGCCTGCGCGTGGGGTGGCGCGGGGCCAGCGCCCGCGGTGACGGCGACGCCCACGCCGGCCGCGACGGTCAACCCGAGCGCGAGCGAGACGAGGGCGGGGAGGCCGAGGCGCATCGTGGGAAGTGGAGCACGCGCCGGTCGCGACGTCGCGCGGATCCGTCAAGAGCCGCCCTCCGGCTGGCGGCGCCCGCGGGCGTCGACCCACCTTCCGTCGAGGGTCTCGCGTGGTAGGCTTGGCCGATGGCGAACCTCGAAGTGAGCCCCGATAGGGCGAACGCAGGTCGATGGCGACTCCGAGCCGCAGGCGCGGTGTCGATATGAACATGCAAGCGAGCCGCGGGCGAGCGGCGTGCCTATGCCACGCGACCGAAGGGAGTACGGCATGACCGCCCATTGCGCCTCGTGCGGGGCGCCCGACGACGGCGAGGCGGTGCTCTGCAAGTATTGCCAGCGCGCGGTCAGCGCAGAGGCGCAGGCTCACGCGGTGCCCTGCCCGCAGTGCCGCACACCGGCGCGGTGGGGGAAACAGAAGTGCCCGGCGTGCCAGGCGTGGATCGTCGTCGCCTGCGTCTTCTGCGGAGCGCTCTCGCCTCACAACCAGCAGGCGTGCTTGGCCTGCCGCGAGCCGTTCGCGGGCGCCGCCGAGCGCAAGATGCAGCGGCAGCAGCACCAGTCGCACGCGCAGTCGATGCAGACCCTCGGCACCGTGGGGAACATCGCCGCGTCGTTCCTCGGCGCGGCGGCGGGCGTGGCCGTCACCCACAGCTGGACCAACCACTCGTCGTTTTCGTATGGCGATTCGTCCTACGACGAGGGGAGCGTCGACACCTTCGTCGACAACACGAGCGAAGACACCTTCGTCGACAACACGAGCGAAGACACCGACTGGGGCGGCGGCGACGACAGCGGAGGCGGCTGGGACGAGTAGCCCCGCGGCGACCGGGAACTTTCGCGCCTCGGGGCTGTCACAGGCCCTCGTGCGCGGCCCCGCGCGCCCCGCGTGCGCTGAAGGGCGCGCGCGAACGACCGCGAACGATCGCGAACGATTGCGAAAAGGACGTCCATGCGCCGCTCCACGCTCCTCCTCAGCGCCCTCTGTGTCACCGCCCTCGCCTGCGCGACCGTGGTGACTGAAGAGCGCGCTCTTCGCCTCGCCCAGCAAGAGGGGCTCGACATCCCCTCCGCGGACGAAGGCCTCGCGGGTGTCGCGAGCCCCATGACCCTGACGGCGAGCGACGGCACGGGCCTCACCCTGGTGTCGCTCGCGGCGTCGGCGGTGGTCGAGGATCCGCTGGCGTTCACCGAGCTCACGTTGGTCTTCGAGAACCCGCTCGACCGGCAGCTGGAGGGCCAGTTTCGGATCACGCTCCCCCAAGAGGCCTCGCTGAGCCGCTTCGCGATGAAGGTCGACGACGCCTGGCAGGAGGGCGAGGTCGTGGAGAAGCAGGCCGCGCGACGCGCCTACGAAGACTTCCTCCACCGCAAGCAAGACCCGGCGCTGCTCGAGCAGGGCGGCGGCAACGAGTTCGCGGCGCGCGTGTTCCCCATCCCGGCGCGTGGGCGCAAGGAGATCGTCCTCTCGTACTCCGAGGTCCTGAAGGGCGACGCGCCGTACAGGCTCCCGCTCCGCGGGCTGCCCAAGCTGCAGGACCTCTCGCTCGAGGTCCGCGGGGGCGCGGGCACGGGCGGCCCCAAGACCTTCCGCCGGCGTGATTTCGCCCCGGCACGCGACTTCCTGCTCGAAGGGCGCGGGCTCGCCCGCAACGCCGCCATCGCGAGCGACGACCTCGCGATCGCCCGGGTGGTGCCGTTCGCCGAGTCGCGGCCCGAGCCGGTGGGCCGCGCGGTCGTGCTCGTCGACACCTCCGCGTCGCGCGCCCTCGACCTCGCCGAGCAGGCGGCCCTGATCGGGAAGCTCGCCGCGCGCCTGCCGGCGGAGACGATCCTCTCGGTCCACGCCTTCGACGAGGAGGTCGCGCCGCTCTACGAAGGCCCCGCGAGCGGCCTCGGCGAGGCCCCGCTGGCGGCGCTGCGCGCGCGGCGGGCGCTCGGCGCGTCGAACCTCGAGCTCGCGCTGCAGCACGCGAAGCTCGCGGCGCAGAAGGCGCCTGGGACCAAGCGCGTCATCCTCGTCACCGACGGGGTCGCCTCCGCGGGCGAGACCGATCCGGCGAAGCTCGCGAGCGCGGTCGAGTCCCTCGCGGGCGCGGGCGTCGAGCGGCTCGACGCGATCGCCGTCGGCGGCGTCCGCGACGAGGGATTCCTTCGGCGCATCACCTCGAATACACTCAAGAGTTCGGGAGTCGTCCTCTCGGCTGATCGGGGCGCTGAGGTCATCGCGCGGCGGCTCGGCGAGGCGTGCAGCCGCGGCGTGCCGATCGCGATCGACGGCGCGCGGTGGTCGTATCCGCGGGTGCTCGACGGCGTGCAGTCGGGCGACGAGGTGCTCGTGTACGCCGAGCTGTCGGAGCCGCGCCCCCTCGTCGTGACCGCGGCGGGGCACACCTTCCGGCCCGTCGCTCACAAGGTGGAGCGCCCGCTGCTCGAGCGGTCGTGGGCCAAGGCGAAGATCGACAGCCTCGTGGCGATGCCGCTGTCGCAGGGGGAGGCGGCGACGCACAAGGCCATCGTCGACCTCTCGACCAAGCACCGCGTCGTCAGCCCGCACACCTCCTTTCTCGTGCTCGAGACCGACCAGGACTACGCGCGCTTCAACATCGACCGCCGCGCGAAGCTCGACATCCTCACGGTCGCCGACGGCCGCGTGCAGGTGGTCCACCGCTCACGCGGCCGAGACGAAGACGACGGAGCGGGGACGGAAGCGAAGGTGGCGGGCGCGACGCGGGGCGGCGAGCCGCACATCGCGAGACAGGCCCCGCAGCGCGAGGCCCCCGAGCCGGGCGGCGGCGATCCCCTGAGCGCGCGCGGCAACATGTGGGGCGACGCGATTGGCGACGCGTTTGGCGGTGGCGGGCTCGGACTCAGCGGCGTCGGCGAGGGAGGCGGCGGGCGCGGAGAGGGGCTCGGCCTCGGCAGCGTCGGGACACTGGGACGGGGTCACGGAGGGGGTCTGGGGGGCGGCATAGGCGGGGGCACGGGCGCGGGAGCAGCGCCGGCGGCGACGGCGGCGGCGACGACCGGACAAGGCTTCGGCGCGGGCCACGGGCACCTCGGCGGGGAGCACGCCGCGCGGGGGCGCCCCACCCTCCGCGGGGGCCCGACGGAGGTCCGAGGGAGCCTCCCCCCCGAGGTCATCCACCGCATCGTCCGGCAGAATTTCGGGCGCTTCCGCCTCTGTTACGAGCTCGGCCTGCGCGGCGATCCCGGGCTCTCCGGCGCAGCCGAGCTGCGCTTCGTCGTCGATCGCAGCGGCGCGGTGTCGGCCGCCGCGGCGCGCTTCCCGAACGCCGAGGTGAGGACGTGCCTCCAGCGGGCGGTGCAGAACCTCTCGTTTCCTCAGCCGGAGGGGGGCATCGTCACGGTCACGTACGCGGTGAACCTCGAGGTGGAGGGCGGTCGCCCGCTGCCGCCGGTGCCGGCGGTCCGCTGGACGCGGGCCCCGGGGCACGCCCCGCCTGGCCTCCCCGTCGTCGACCGCTCGGAGTCCTCCGTCGGCGGGACGCCGCCCTACGAAGGCAAGTTCAAGGACGTGATGGCCGCGCTCGCGGATGGAAAGGTGCAAGATGCACATGATCGCGCGCTCACCTGGCAGGCGAGCGCGCCCACCGACGTGCTCGCGCTCGTCGCCCTCGGAGAGACCGCGGAGAAGGCGGGCGACCGCTCGCTGGCCGCCCGCTCGTACGGCAGCGTGATCGACCTCTTCGGGTTCCGCGCCGACTCGCGCAGGTTCGCCGGCGCGAGGCTCGAGCGCCTCGGCGACGCGCCGAGCCTCGCCCTCGCCGCGGACACGTACGCCAAGGCCGTGGAGCAGCGCCCCGATCACCCCGCCGGGCACCGCCTGCTCGCGTTCGCGCTGCTGAAGCAGCGGCGGTTCGAGGCCGCCTTCGAGGCCTGCGCGAAGGGCCTCGCGAGGGACTACCCGCCCGGTCGCTTCGCGGGGGTCCAGCAAATCCTCGCCGAGGACCTCGGCCTCATCGCGGCCGCGTGGCAGAAGGCAGAGCCCAGCCGCCGCGAGGAGATCGGCAAGCGCCTGGTCGCGGCGCACGGCACGGTCGAGAACGCGCCGAGCCTGCGCTTCGTGCTGAACTGGGAGACCGACGCGAACGACGTCGATTTTCACATTCGCGACAGCCAGGGCGGCCACGCCTACTACGGCAGCCGCACCCTCCCCTCCGGCGGGAGCCTCTACGCCGACGTCACCACCGGATACGGCCCGGAGTGCTTCACGATCCGCGCCAAGCGCGAGGCGCGCGCCTACCCGTACCGCCTGGAGGCCCACTATTTCGCGCGCGGTCCGATGGGCTACGGCATGGGAAAGCTGCAGATCATCGATCACGATGGCGACGGCGGCCTCACGTTCGAGGAGCGCCCGTACGTGGTGATGGTCGACCGAGCGTACGTCGATCTCGGCCGAATCACCAAGTAGTTACGAGCGCTTACTTCTTCACTTCGCGGCGCGCCTCGAGGTCCTCCCAGCGGGCGGTGAGTCGATCGACCTCGCGACGCGCGGCGGCCTCTTCCTCGCGGAGCCGGGGCGCCTCGCTCGCGCGCTTCGCGTAGAGCTCGGGGTCGGCGAGCGAGGCCTCGGCCTTCGCGAGGACCTCCTCGGCGAGCCCCACCTTGTCGAGGAGCCCCTCGAGCTCGAGCCGCTCCGCGTACGTGAGCGCCCTCGGTCCGTCCTTTCCGGGCCCGTCGCTCCGCGTAGGCGTTCGCGTAGGCGTCGGCGCGGGTGCGGCCGAGCGCCGCTGCGAGCTCGCCTCGAGCGCGGCCTTGGCGGCGAGATCGCGCGCCGCGGCCTCGGCCTTGAGGGACTGGTACGTGGAGTAGTTGCCTTGGTAGTGCGTCACGCGGCCGTCGCCCTCGAACGCCAGGATGCCCGTCGCCACGTTGTCGAGGAACGCGCGGTCGTGGGAGACGACGACGGCGCACCCCGGCCAGCCCTCGAGCAGCTCCTCGAGCGCGCTCAGGGTGGCGATGTCGAGGTCGTTCGTCGGCTCGTCGAGGAGGAGCAGGTTCTTGCCCTCGCGGAGCACCTTCGCCAGCGCCACCCGCGCCCGCTCCCCGCCGGAGAGCGACGAGACCTTCTGGCGCTGCTTGTGGGAGTCGAAGAGGAAGCCCTCCAGGTACACGCGGAGGTCGACCTTTCGATCGCCGAGGTCGACCTGACCGCCGCCGCTCTGGAGCGCGCCCTCCTGGCCCGCCACGTTGTCGTACACGGTCCAGTCGTCCTCGAGCTGGGCCCGCGCCTGATCGAAGATGGCGACCTTCGTGTTGAGGCCCACCTTCACGGCGCCCCCGGTGGGTCCGAGCTCGCCCGTGAGCAGGCGCAGCAGCGTGGTCTTTCCCGTGCCGTTCTTGCCGATCACGCCGACGCGATCGCCGGCCACGAGGCGGAGCGTGAGGTCGGAGATGAGCTCGCGCTCGCCGAGGCGCACGTTCACGCCCTCGAGGTCGAGGATGCTCTTGCCGAGGCGCGCCACGTTGCCGTCGACCCCCTCGAGGCTCACGCGGGCGACCTCCTCGCGCGGGCGGTCGGCGATCGCGGCCTCGGCGCGCTGGATGCGCGCCTTCTGCTTCGTGCTGCGGGCCTTGGCGCCGCGGCGCAGCCAAGCGGTCTCGCGCCGAAGGAAATTCTGGCGGTTCTTCTCCGCGCGCTCTTCGTGGGCGAGCAGCTCCG
Source organism: Myxococcales bacterium (assembly GCA_016720545.1). Taxonomy (NCBI): domain Bacteria; kingdom Pseudomonadati; phylum Myxococcota; class Myxococcia; order Myxococcales; species Myxococcales bacterium. The sequence goes on along the minus strand of JADKKK010000010.1, from coordinate 55,119 downwards.
CCTTCTTCTCGACGTAATCCGTGTAGTTTCCATCAAACTCGGTGAGCGTGCCGCGATCGAGCTCGAACACGCGCGTGCACACCGCGTCGAGCACCCAACGATCGTGGGTGACCATGAGCACTGTGCCTCGGAAGGTCTCGGTGAGGTAGGTCTCGAGCCAGTCGATGGTGTCGGCGTCGAGGTGGTTCGTTGGCTCGTCGAGGATGGCGAGGTCCGGCGAGGCGACGAGCAGCCGCGCGAGCGCGACGCGGCGTCGCTCACCGCCGCTCATGGTGCCCACCGCGCGGTCGAGGGCGGTGATCCCCAGGGCCGCGCACATCTCCTCGACGACGTGGCCTCTCTCCCAGCCGCCGAGGCGCTCCACGGCGTCCGCGAGCTCGGCCTGCTGCGCGAGCTCGCCTGCGCCGCCGTCGCCACGGGCGAGGCGCTCGTTCAGCGCTTCGTACGCGCGGGTCGCTCGCTCCCACTCGGTGAGGCCCGAGGCCACCACGGACCTCGCCGTCTCACCTTCGGGCAGCTCGGGCTCCTGCGAGAGGTAGAGCACCTTGGCGTTGCGCCGGAGCTCCAGCGTGCCGGTGTCGGCGGGCTCCTGCCCCGCGAGCACGCGGAGCAGCGTCGACTTGCCTGTCCCGTTCACGCCGAGGAGACCCACGCGCTCGCCCTCGCGCAGCGTGAGCGTGACGCCGTCGAAGAGCGAGCGGGCCCCGTAGGCCTTGGAAATGGAGCGGGCGCCGAGGAGGCTCATTCGCGCCTTCTACAGCACTTCTCCGAGCGGAGCTGGCGCGCTGCGCCGCGAAGGCCGCTTCGCGCCGAATTGCGCTTGCCCCCGGCGCCTACCCGGCGAAGACTCCGCGCCGCGGCCGCCTTGGCGCTTACCGCCGCGCTTCCCCGAGGTTTCCCCATGCTCCTACGATCACGACGCGCGTGTGCGTCGCCCCCGCGGGCGCTCGCGACGCTGACCCTGGTGTCCGCCACCCTCGTGTCCACCACCCTGGCGACGAGCGCGCACGCCCAGCTCGTGCCGCAGGGCCAGGGCTACGCCGCCGACAACCTGAACCCAGCCGAGCGCGGGAGCGACTTCTTCACCGCGGAGTCGCTCGACCTCCGGGGCCACGGGCGCTTCGCGTTCGGTGTGCTGATGGGCAACGCGTACCGCACGGTGGCCGACCGCCGCGAAGACGGCGGGGTGAACGCGTCGATCGTGCGCAACCAGGCCTTCCTCTACCCGGGCGCGACGTTCACGCTGTTCGAGCGCGTCCGCGTGGCCTTCCAGGTGCCGCTCGCGTTCTTCAGCGACGGAAACCAGGCCGTGATGCCCACGTCTTCGGGCGGACAGGCGCCCCAGCTCGGCGTCTACCGCGCGCCGACGGAGCAGGTCGTGCTCGGCGACGTGCGCCTCGGCGCCGACGTGCGCCTCTACGGCGCGTATGGCGATCGCCTCACCTTGGCGCTCGGCGCCCAGGCGTTCGTGCCCACCGGCAAGCCCGACTCGTACACGGGCGACGGCAACCCGCGCGTCGCACCCCGCCTCTCAGCGGCCGGACAGATGGGCCTGTTCCAGTACGCGGCGCAGGTGGGCCTCCACCTCCGCACGCGCGACGACGTGGCGTACGGACGTGACTACGGCATCGGCGGCCGCGTGGGCCACGAGCTCACGGCGCAGCTGGCCACAGGCCTGCGCATGGCGAACGGCCGCGTGGTCGTAGGCCCTGAACTCTACGGGAGAAAATCGTTCGGCGACACCGACGGCATCAGCTCACCGGTCGAGGCGCTGCTCGGCGGCCACTTCGGGCTCACCGACTCGCTCCGCCTCAGCGCGGGCGTGGGCGCGGGCCTGACCAAGTCGTACGGAGCGCCGGTCGTGCGCGGCATCTTCGGGTTCGAGTGGGTGCCCGCGAGCCCGCCCGAGCCGAAGGAGCCCGACGAGGACAAGGACGGCGTGCCCGACGAAGTCGACGCGTGCCCGAAGGAATCCGGCGTCGCGTCGCCCGAGAGGTCGAAGAACGGCTGCCCGCCCCCGCCCAGCGATCGCGACGGCGACGGAGTGCCCGACGGCGTCGACGCCTGCCCCGACGTGCTCGGCATGCGCTCGGCCGACGCGAGCAAGAGCGGCTGCCTCCCCGATCGCGACGGCGACGGGATCCCCGACACGAAGGACGCGTGCGGTGAGGTGAAGGGCGTGGCCTCCGAGGATCCGCTCTGGAACGGCTGCCCGCCCGATCACGACCGCGACGGCGTGCTCGACGCAGACGACGCGTGCCCGGACAAGCCCGGCCCGCGGCGCGCCGATCCGGCGTCGAAGCGCTCCGGCTGCCCCGAAGAAGACACCGACCGCGACGGCATCAACGACGAGCTCGACGCGTGCCCGAACGAGCCCGGGAAGCCCAACCCTGCCGATCCCAAGCTCCACGGCTGCCCGAGCGCGGTCATCCTGGGCGGGGCCATCCAGATCCGCGACCAGGTGCAGTTTCGCACGGGCACGGCCGAGATCGTGAAGAGCGCCGACAACGACGCGACCCTCGGCGCGGTGCTGGGCATCCTCCAGACCCACGCGGAGATCACGAACGTGCGCATCGAAGGCCACACCGACGATCAGGGCGTCGCGGCCGCGAACAAGCGGCTCTCGCAGGGCCGCGCCGACTCGGTCAAGCGCTGGCTCGTGGGCAAGGGCATCGCCGCCGGTCGCCTCACGACCGCCGGCTTCGGTCAGGACAAGCCGCTCGCGCCGAACGACTCCGCCGCGAACCGCGCCAAGAACCGCCGCGTCGAGTTCCAGGTCGACAGCGCGGGGGGCTCGAAATGAGCCGCACTACTCCTCGAATCTCGCTCGACCCGAAGGCCAGAAGGAGCCCGCTCATGCCTCGCTCGCCCCGCACCGCTCCCTCACTCGTCGCGCTGCTCGCCGGCGGCGCGCTGGTCGTGGGGAGCCTCCCCACCCTCGCGCTCGCCGCAGACCCGCCACCCCCGGTCGCGGTCCCGAAGGGGACGGCGCCGGCCGTCGCCCCGGCCACGAAGGGCGCGACGGACGTCGCCGCCGCGGACACCTTCGCGGCGGCGACCAAGGCCGCCGACAAGACCGCGAAAGACGCGACCGAGGCCTCCATCAGCGCCGGCGGCCTCTTCACGAGCGGCAACGCGCGCACCATCGCGCTCACGGCGGGCGGGAAGCTCCGGTTGCGCCGCAAGGAGCACCAGCTCGGCGCGAGCTTCTTCGGCAACTACGCGCGCGCGGGCAAGAAGGGCGAGACCGTCACCGACACGGTCGCGAACCTCCAGGGGCTCCTGCGGTACGACTACTTCTTCGCTGACCGTTTCGCGGCGTTCTTCCAGTCGACCGGCCGGCACGACAAGTTCCAAGGCCTCGACTTCCGCCTCACGATCGACCCCGGAGTGGCCGCGTACCTCATCGACACGAAGAAGCAGCGGGCGTGGGTCGAAGGCGGTCTCCAGGTGCAGCTCGATCTCCGCAGCCCCGAGGCGCTCGCGACCTCGGGCGCCACGCTGAAGCAGCGGCAGGCCTTCTTCAACGCGCGCCTCTACGCCGGCTACGAGAACCAGCTCTACGAGGGGGTGAGCTTCGTGAGCGGCGTCGAGTACATCCAGAACCTCCACGACACCGTGAGCCGCTACCGGCTCAACGTCGACGTGGGCCTCAAGGCCAAGGTCTCGGACAAGCTGGCGGTCGCGACCGCCTACAGCATGCGCTACGAGAACCAGCCGCTCCCCACCGTGGAGAAGGCCGACTCGATCGCATCGGTCAACCTAGTTTACAATCTCTTCTAAGGGCGCTCATGTTTCGACTGCGCAATCCCGTGAAGGCGTACGCGTGGGGTTCGCGCGAGGCGATCGCCGCGCTGCAAGGGAGGCCCCCGAGCGACGAGCCCGAGGCCGAGCTCTGGATGGGCGCGCACCCGAGCGCGCCGTCGACCCTCACGGTGGACGGCGCGGACGCCGCGCTCGACGCGGCGATCGCCGCGGCCCCGGGCGCGGTCCTCGGCGCGGAGTCCGAGCGCGCGTTCGGGCCCCAGCTGCCCTTCCTGCTCAAGGTGCTGGCCGCCGCGTCGCCGCTGTCGCTCCAGGCGCACCCGTCGCTGGCGCAGGCGATCGCGGGGTTCGCGCGGGAGGAGGCCCTGGGCCTCTCGATCAGCGCCCCCGAGCGCAGCTACAAAGACGCGAACCACAAGCCCGAGGTGCTCTGCGCGCTCACGCCGTTCTGGGCGCTGTCGGGGTTTCGCTCGGCCGACGCGGCGGCGAGGCTGCTCGCGGCGACCGGCGCGCCCGAGGCGGCGCCGTTCGTGGCGCGGCTCCGGGGCCGCGAGTCAAGCCAGGAGCCAGAGGGCGAGCGGCTCCGGGCGGTGTTCCTGGCCCTCTTCGCGCACGACGACAAGGCCGGGCTCGCCGCGGCCGTGGCGCGCGGCGTGCCCGCGCTCGAGGCCGCGGGCTACGCCGACGAGGCGCGGTGGACGGCCCGGCTCGCCGAGGCGTACCCGGGCGACGTGGGCGTGGTCGTGGCGCTGCTGCTCAACCTGGTGCGCCTCGAGCCCGGGCAGGCGCTCTTCCTCGATGCGGGGAATCTACACGCTTACCTGGAGGGTACGGGGATCGAGCTCATGGCGAGCTCGGACAACGTGCTCCGCGGCGGCCTCACGAAGAAGCACGTGGACGTCACCGGCCTCGCCGAGGTGCTCTCGTTTCGCGCGGGCGGCGTGCCACGCGCCACGCGACGCGCGACGCCCGAGGGGGCCGTGGAGTACCTCACCTCGGCGCGAGAGTTTCGGCTCTCGAGGCTCGAGCTCGGCGCGACCGAGGCGCGCGCGCTGCAGGCCTCGACCGGGCCCGAGATTTGGCTCGTCACGCGCGGCGCCGTCCGCGTGTCGAGAGGCGACACGTCGCTCACGCTCGGTCGCGGCGAGTCGGCGCTGCTCCCCGCCGGCGCGTTGCCCGTGGAGGTCACGGCGGAGGCGACGCGGGCGACCGTGTTCCGCGCGACGACGGCGCTCTCCCCGGCCTGACGGTCAGGCTCGGTCGCGCTGACCGCCGCTCCCGAGGCGCGCCGGCAACAGTGGCGACGCCCCCGCGTCCGCGATAGAAGGCCCGCGCCATGGCTCGCCGCAAAGCGCTGCTCACGCGGCTCACGCTCACGCACCTCACGCGCCCGCTCCTCTCGGTGGCCACCTTCGCGCCGCGCGCGGCCTCGGCCGACGAGCCGGCGCCGCCCGAGCTCGCCGACGGCTTCGGTGCGTGCGACGCGCTCGACACGCGCGTCAACAAGGAGCTCGACGCGTGGGCGCGCGAGCAGCCGAAGGTGCCCTTCAAACCCGAGCGCGAGGAGACCCTCCTCGGCGGCCCCTGGGTCGATCTCACCCGCGCGATCGCGCGCTCCAGCGGCGTCATCGCGGCGACGCTCCTGCCCTCGCTCGGCGCGCAGACCCGCGACAGCACGCCGGCCGCCACGCTCTCGTTTCCCTGGACCTTCCAGCTCGGGCCTGCGCTGTCGTGCTCGCGCGACAAGGGCGGCTTCGTGGTGCGCAAGCACATCCCGAACCGCCTCATGCTGGAGCCCGCGATCGTGCCCGTGGGCGGATCGAGCGTGGCCATGTGGGTCCGGACCGGCTACCGGCTCCTCGTCCACCCGAGCAGCTGGGCGGTGGGCTTCGGCGGCGGAGTCGGCACCACAATCGATCTGTTCGGCTTCAAGAACGAGCCATCGCCTCGCGCCTCGCTCAGCCCGGAGGTGGTCGTCCATTTCGGCCACTGCTGCGATCGCGGGTTCTTCACCCTCGCCTTCCGCACCGACGTGTACTTCGCGGGCCAGGACCGCGTCGTCGTGGGTGGCAATGTAGGCTACACGTATTTTTAGGCGAGGCGCGCCTCGCGGGGTACGCGCGCGCGCTCAGGGGCTGCGCCACATGCGTCGCTCGTCGGCCTGGAGGAGCGAGAGCCTGCGCTGCTCCTGCAGGAAGGCGCCGTACACGTGCGGCACGCGCGCGTCGCGGCCGAGCCGGTAGAGGACGTGCAGCGCGGCCTCGGCGTCGTCGCTCGCGCGGTGGGCGTTCTCGAGCTTCACGCCGAGGCGGGCGGCCACATCGACGAGGGTGCGCGAGCGCTGGTCGCTCTGGAGCTCCCTCGCCCACACGAGCGGATCGAGCCACTCGACCTCGCGCCGGAGCGCGGGGGCGAGCGGGCCGGGGACCGCGGGCGCGCTCGCGCCGACGCGCGCGAACTCCGCGTGCAGGAACGCGCGATCGAACGCGGCGTTGTACGCGGCGGGCACGCACCCCTCGAGCGCCCGCTGCACCTCGTGGGCGATGGCCTCGAACGGGGGCGCGTTGGCCACGTCGGCGTCGGAGATGCCGTGGACCTCCTGCGCGTCCGGGGCGATGGGGCGCCCCGGGTTGATCATCCAGTTGTATTTTACGACGACCTCGCCCGCGCGACCGACCACGATGCCGAGCTCGATCACCCGGTCCTGCCCCGAGTCGCGACCGGTGGTCTCCACGTCGAGCATGGCGATGGGGACGTCGTGCCACGGAGTCTCCGCGGCGAGCTCCTCGACGAGGCCACGCACGGTGACCCGCAGCAGGTGCGCGATGCCGGGATAGTGCCTGCCCGAGGGGAAGCAGCCGCAGCCGTCGGAGATGACCTTCACGCGTTGATGACCTTCACGCGTCGCTCGCCGCGCGGATCACTTGTGCGGGCCCGGGACCTTGCCGTTGCCTTGCGCGCGGCCCCCGTCGCCCTTGAGGAGGAGGAGCGCGCCCGCGTCCGTCGGCGCCGCCACCGGAGCCAGGGCCCCGCCCATGGACGCGAGCTCCTGCGAGAACCACTCGCCGAGCTCGGTCTTCATGTCGTACTCGCGGCCGTTGATGTAGATGGTCGGCGTGCCCTTCACCTCGAGCGCGTCGGCCTGCTTGCGGTCGCGATCGAGGCGCTCCTTCGTGGCCGGCGCGATCATGTCGGCCTTGAACTTGCCTATGTCGAGGCCGAGGTCCTTCGCGTAGAGGTCGAGATCGCCCTGCTCCAGGTGCTGTTGGTTCGCGTAGATCTTCTGGTGCATCTCCCAGAATTTGCCCTGGTTCATGGCCGCGATCGCGGCCCTCGCCGCGGGCTCCGCGTGGACGTGCCCCGAGAGCGGCAGGAACTTGTAAACGAACTTGACGTTCGACTTGTGCTCGTCCCACGCCTTGTCGAGGAGCGGCGCCATGAGCCCGCAGTGCGGGCACTCGAAGTCGGCGAACTCGACCATCACGATCGGCGCCGCGTCGGGCCCCTTGGAGGGCGAGCCGTCGAGGGCCACGTTCTTCACGCGCTCCGCGTCGAAGCGGTTCTTGTAGGCCTTCTCGACTTGCTCGCGGGTCATCCCGTCGCGAACGCCCTTCAGGACGTATTTGGCGGCGGGGAGGCACTTGGCGCAGGCGCGCTTCTCGTTCACGCACTGGGCGATCGGGACGGGCACGCTCGAGCAGGGCGACAGGAGCTCGGACACGTAGGTCGAGAACTCCTTCTTCTCGCGCGCGGTGAGGGAGCTCGTGTCGACGCCCTCGACCTTCACGTCGGCGATCTCCGGCTTGTCCTTGACGACCTCGCCCTGCGGGTTCGACTTCTGACAGGTGCCGAGCGCCTCCGACAGAGAGGCCAGCAGGGTGACGACCAGGCCCACACTCTTGACGTTCATGCCCATCACCTCTGGTCCCTTACCACGGGAGAATTGACGGACAAACGGCCACGTACGGCGCCGCTCGCCGTGGGGCGCGGCCCGGGCTCCCACGTGCGCCAGCCTGGGCGATGGACGCGCCGTCGGGGACGCGGGCTCGGAGGCGGCTCGGTGGCAACTCCTGAGACTGCGCGGAGAGGTTGCGTGGGAGGGCCGATGCGCTATCAAAGGGCTGCTCATGCGCAGCATTCACTTGCGGTTCGAGAGCCCTGCCGGTCTGGCCGCGATCCTCGCGGACCAAGACGGCGCCTGTCAGCTACCGGCCCCGGCCGCGGCCGAAGTGGCCGACGGCGAGTGGGTCCTCGTGGAGCTCGAGCTCGCGAGCGATCGGCGCGCGCTCACCGCCACCGCCGCGCTCGGCTGTCGCCGGGGCGACCGGACGGTGCTCTGCTTCGGCGAGCGCGAGTGGGAGCACGTGGAGCACCTCACTGCGCCCCCAAGCAGCCGGGGCTCTACCCACCCGTCGACCCGCCCGAGCGCCCCCTCGACCCCACCTGAGACCGATGAGGCACCGCCGCGCAGCCTGCGCACCCCGGGCCTCCGCATCGCCCTCGTCGATCACGACGCGAGCACGCTCGCGGAGCTGAACGACACCCTCCGTTCGCAAGGCCTCGACGTGGTGCCCTTCGCCAGCGGCTCAGAGGCCCTCGCCGAGCGCGGCCCGCTCCACGCGGCGGTGGTGAACTTCGCGCTGCCGGGCGAGGGCGCGCGCGCTCTCGCGCAGAAGCTCCGCGCCGATCGACCTGGCCGCCTGCCGGTGCTCTTCGTGTCGTCCAAGCGGTGCCCGCGCGAGATCGTCCAGGCGTACGCGTGTGGGTGTGACGACTACCTCGCGCGCCCCTTCCGCGGCGCCGAGCTGGGTGCGCGGGTGCTGGGGATGCTGCGCCGCTCGCTCGACGCATATCGCTGAGCGGCGGCCGAGTCACGAGCGGCGCGACGACCTCGGCGAGACCGCGACGCAGACGACCTCAGGGCGCGCCGTCGAGCCGGAAGCGGAAGAAGCCCGCGAGGATGAGCTCGTCGCCGCGGATGAGCGGCGTGGGCGAGCCGGGGTTGACCTGCTGAACCTGACCCGCGCGGTGGATCCACGTGCCGTTCGCCGAGTGGAGATCGATGACGAACGCGCGACGATCGGGGCGCTCGATGCGGACGTGCTGGCGGGCGATCGCGCGCGCGACGAGATCGACGTTCGCCTGCGGCCCGCGGCCGATGAGGATGCCGCCCTCGGTGGGGAGCTGGATCACCGAGCCGATGCGCGGGCCGTCGCCCACGGAGCTGTCGGCCCCGGAGCGACCGAGGTACGTGAGGCGCAGCGGGCCCTGCGCGCGAGCGGCGCGCGCCTCGTTGATGACCTGGTAGAGCGCCTCGTTCAGCTTCTCGTCACGCCACACGTAGGCGTCGGCGCGGCAGAAGAGCGCGCGCTGCTGGGTGGACTCGTCCCACGTCGCGCCGATCGAGCCGCCGAGGTTCATGACGCTGGAGGCGAGCACGGCGGGCACACCGGCGGCCCAGGCCTTCCGGATGCCGTCCAGCGGATCGTACACGAGCACGTGCACGACGATCGCCGCCGCCTGGTTCGGGGGGACGGGCTGACCCTCTCGGATGGGGACGCACGCGAGGTTGAGGCTCGCGATCGAGCGCTGCATGGCGATGAGGTCGTCTCCCGGAGGCGCCAGGAGGTACACGGGCCGTTGTCGCATTCTGGGTGCAGCATAGAGAGACCGCCCCCCCAAAGGAAGCCGCTCGATGGCGCCCGGCTGCCGTCGCGAACATCGAAAGCGAGAGGCCGGTGAGCCCTCGCGGGACCACCGGCCTCCTTCACCCGATCAGGAGCGCACGCTCAGAGCAGGTCGGCTCCCGAGCGCGGCCAGATCTTGCGCTGCGAGAACGAATACCCGCAGATGCCCACGACCTTCGGGAAGGCCGTGCCCACCGCGAAGACGTTGTCGAGCGCCGGGTAGCACGCGTCATCCATGCGGAGCACGCCGTCGAGCTGGGTCTCGCCGTAGTCGTTCGGCGCGTCGGGGTTGGTGATGGAGACCTGCGCGGCGTTGATTTGGCAGAGCATGCCCTCGTAGGGCTCCGCGGTCGCGTCGACCGCGTAGTCGGCCGAGGTCACCACCACGGGCGAGAACGGGAGCGTGGTCGACGGCGTGACCACCGTGATGATGGGGTTCGTGACCGTGGTGACGCCGAAGGTCTCGGCGTACTTGCCCTCAATCGTGACCTGATTGCCAATCGCCACGGTCGGCAGGACCGTGCCCGTGCTGACGAAGAAGCCGCTCATGGGCGCGGTGGAGTTGATTTGGACGTAGAAGCCCTTGTCGTTGTCGGCCGTGCGGAGCGCCGTGACGTACAAGCTCTCGACGCGGACCTGCGTTCCGATCGCGGGGTGCCCGGCCGCCGCGGGATCGCGCAGCTCCGTGGCGGTCACCAGCGTGGAGGGGGGCGGCGGCGGCCTGCAGTCGGTCGCGTTGGCGAGCTCCGGGCACGGGTCGACGCCGTTCGGGGTGCCGTCGCCGTCGATGTCGTCCGCGGACGGGGGCGTGCAGCTCTCGCCGGTCGTGAGCGGGCACTTGTCGCAGGCGTCGCCGATGTTGTCGTTGTCGGCGTCGGCCTGGGTCGCGCCCGACATGGGCCGCGGCGGGTTGAAGACGCTCGGGCAGTTGTCGGTCGCGTCCGGCACGCCGTCGCCGTCCTTGTCGGTGGCGGTGATGCCCGCGGTGTAGGAGGCGCGGTACGGCACGCAGGAGGGCTCGTTGGTGGGGACCTTGTCTTTGCAGAAGAACAGCGGGTAGATCGCCTCGCCGGCGGTGCGGATCTTCGCCAGGGTGGTGCCCTTGTTGGTGTCGAGCTCGACGCAGGCCTTCTTCGGGACGCCGCACACGTCGAGGGCCTCGCACGTGCCGCCGCCCACCGCGGCGAGATCGAGCACCGCGGCGTTGCCGTAGAGGGGCTTGCCGCCACGAATGACCAGCAGGGTGTCCTCGACGCCCGCGTCGATGACCGCGCGGTAGCCCTTGCTCTTCGACGCGTCGAAGATGCTGATGTCGGACACGTAGCCCGCCTTCAGCATGCCCGCGACCTTGTAGATACCCGTCGCGAACGCCGCGTTCTGGGTGACCATCTTCCAGAGCGCTTTGTCGGTGAAGTGCTTGTTGAAGTACTTTTGGTTGAGCTCGTCGGCGCAGCGCAGCTCGCGCGACATGTTCATCGAGCCCGAGGCGACCCAGTCGGTGCCGAGCGCGATCTGCACACCGAGGTTGTCGTACATCGCGACGGCGGCGGTGTCGCCGTAGAGGTCCACGTTCGAGCGCGGCGACCACACGAGCGCGGTCTGCGCGTCGCGGTGCTTCGCGACCTGAGCGGGGGTCACGGCGATGCCGTGCACCACGCCGGTCTGCTTCTGGAGCAGGTTGTGGGGCGTGGTCGCGTCGCTCTGGCAGGTCATCTCGGCGTGCGCCGCGTCGTCGATGCCCTCGGAGATGTGCGGAAGGTAGCCGTCGAGCGCGTCGATGCTCGCGGTCGTGCGGCGCGTCGTGGGGTACGAGGCGCACGCGGTGACGAGCGTGCTCGGCGGATCGCTGTCTTTCAGGGGGAACGTGTCGGAGTCGACGAGCTTGGTGCCGAGCCCCTCGAGCTGCGCGGCGCTGCTGTCGAGGTTGCGCATGAGGTTCGCCGCGCCGCCCGCGCCCGCGGTCGACGTGGCGCCGCTCATGATGAAGCGGAGCTCCGCGAAGCGGACGATGTCCGTGGAGGCGCTCCCAGCCACCGAGATCTTCTTGTGGCCGCGGATGCCCTTTCGCCAGTCGTGGCGGTGCTCGAAGCGCTCGGTGCCGTGGCCCTTCGGCGGGTTGTTCGCGAACGAGATGTGGTCGTGCGCGTTGATGAGGCCGGGGGAGATGACCGCGTTCGTGCAGGTGATGACCGACGCCGCCGCGTAGCCCGCCGTGGTCGAGCAGTCCGGCCCCGCGCAGAGGATCTTGTCGGCGTCGTAGAACACCTCACCCGCCTCGGCGATGGTCTCCGGGAGGAGCACGGTGCCCTTCAGGACCACGCCCTTCGTGCCCGTCTTCGTCTGCAGACACGAGGCGCCCGAGCCGGGGGGCGAACCGTCGGGTTTCCCGCCGTCGGGATCGGGCTTCGCGCCGTCGGTGGGGGGGGGCGTGGAGCCATCGACCACGGGCGTGGTCCCGCCGTCTTCCGTGGTCCCAGGCGTCCCGCCGTCGGAGCAAGCGGCGACGTAGGTGGCGCCGGTGAGGAGGGGTAGGAGAAGGTAGGACCAGCGCTTCATTATTGTTTCTCGCTCTCGTTGGCTCGGGGACCGCTCTAGCGCGGCGCGGAGGCGCCCAGAAAGAGCGCCGCGATGATAGCGCCGACTCGGCCTCCGCGCACGCCGCCATTCGATCGAGGGGTGCCAATGAGTAAGGGCTAGCGTGCGGGCGATGCCTGGCGATGAGCGCACCGACGGAGGGACCCGGGCGCCCGCCTTGCCGTTCGCCGCGAAATCCGTCAGAAGAGCGCCACGTGCCTTCCCCTGAAGTCCTCCGCGAGCGCATCCGGCGACGGCTCGCCGACGAGATCGGGCGCCTGGACAAGCAGGCCCCGTTCACCGTCGGCCTGGCCTACCCGTCGCCCTACGCGGCGGGAATGAGCTCGCTCGGCTATCAGCGCATCTACCGCGCCATCATGGAGGCGCCGGGCCTCGGGTGCGAGCGCGTCTTCCTGGACGACGAGGCCGAGAGCGCGCCCGCCGAGCAGGGTCGCCCGGTCAGCTACGAGAGCCGGCGCTTCCTCGCCGACTTCCCCGTCGTCGCCTTCAGCGTCGCGTACGAGCTCGAGATCGCCGGCGTGATAAGCCTGCTCGACGCCGCGGGGCTCCCCGCGCTGCGCCGCGACCGCGACGACGCGCACCCGTTCGTGCTCATGGGCGGCCCGCTCACGTTCTCGAACCCGCTGCCGCTCGCGGCCTTCGCCGACGCCGTCATCGTGGGCGAAGCGGAGGAGCTCGTGGTGGAGGTGCTGCGGGTGCTCGAGAGCACGCCCGGGCGCTCCGCGCGGCTCGCTGCCCTCGCGAAGATCCCGCATGTGTACGTGCCCGATCACCACGGGGCGATCCTGCCAACGGTGGCCAAGGTCGACGACGCCCTCATCCCCGCGTGGGCGGCCATTCGCACACCGCACACCGTGCTCGCCGACATGTTTCTGCTCGAGACCGAGCGGGGCTGCTCCCGCATGTGCAAGTACTGCGTGATGCGGCGCTCCACGAACGGCGGCATGCGCATGGCGTCGATGGAACGCATCCTCGAGCTCATCCCCGAAGACGCCAAGCGCGTCGGGCTCGTCGGCGCGGCGGTCAGCGACCACCCGCGCATCGTCCAGATCGTGAACACGCTGGCCGACCAGGGCCGCGAGGTGGGGCTCTCGTCGCTCCGCCCCGATCGCCTCTCCGACGACTTCGTCGGCGCGTTGAAGCGTGCAGGATACAAGACCCTGACCACCGCCATGGACGGCCCGAGCGAGCGGCTCCGCGCGACGCTGGAGCGCAAGGCCAAGGTGAAGCACCTCGTGGCCGCCGCGGAGAGGGCGCGCAAGCACGGGATGGATCGCCTGAAGCTCTACCTCATGATCGGCCTGCCCAGCGAGACCGACGAGGACATCGACGAGTGCGTGGCGTTCACGACCGAGCTCTCGCGTATCGTCCCAATATCCCTAGGCATTGCGCCGTTCTGCGCCAAGCGAAACACGCCCCTGGACGGCGAGCCGTTCGCGGGTATCGGCGTCGTGAAGCAGCGGCTCGACCGGCTCACGCGGGGCCTCCGCGGTCGCGCCGACGTGCGCTCGACAAGCGCCAAGTGGGCCTGGGTGGAGTACGTGCTCGCGCAGGGCGGGGAGGCCGAGGGGCTCGCGATGCTCGAGGCCGTGCGCGCGGGTGGGGCTTTTCACGCTTACAAGCGCGCGTTCGCCGAGCTCGAGACCCGCCTCGGCCCTGGCGGGAAGCGCCGGCGGAGCCTCGCGGTCGCGGCGGTGTGAGCCGTCGCCACGGGGGCGACCGCACGGCGGCCTTGCACGGACGCGTCGCGACCTCGGCGTGCGCGCCGCGATGGTTTGAACTTCGCCGTCGCCCTGCTACTTAGCGAGTCCTCCATGGCGGCCCCCGCAACCTCGCCACTCGCTCCCATCGCGCAGCTCGCGTTCGTCGCGCTGGCCGCCGTCGGCGTCTACAGCTTCGTCTCGGTCGCGCGCGAGGGCGAGACGCGCCGGCGCTGCACGCCCACCTGCATGCTCGCGCCCACCTACGCGAACGCGAACCGCCTCGCCCCGAACTTCGTGTTGAAAGACATGGCGGGCAATTCGGTCTCGCTCGAGAGCTTTCGGGGGAAAGTGGTCGTCCTCAACTTCTGGACAAAGACCTGCGGACCTTGCCTCCAGGAAATGCCGGAGATCGCCGATCTCGCGCGGATCGTGCGACAGAAGGGCGACGTCGTCGTGGTCACCGTGTCGACCGACGAGGGGCCGGAGGCGGTGCGCGACACGCTGAAGGCGGTGCTGCGCGAGGAGCCTCCCTTCCCGGTCCTGTTCGACCCGGAGGCGGCCGTGGTCGGCAAGAAGTACGGCACGCACCTCTTCCCCGAGACGTGGATCATCGACAAGCGCGGCGTGGTCCGCGCCCGCTTCGACGGGGCGCGCGACTGGAGCTCCTCGGCGATCGTGCAGCTCATCGACCAGATCCGAGTGGGCGGCTACTGCCCGATCGAGATCGAGGACGGCAAGCCCCGCGGCGAGGGCGCGCGCACCTGCGAGTCGCTCACGGGGGGCTGAGCGGGGCTGAGCGGGGCTGAGCGGGGCTGAGCGGGGCTGAGCGGGGCTGAGCGGGGCTGAGCGGGGCTGAGCGGGGCTGAGCTGAGCGGGGCTGAGCGGGGCCTGAGAGCGCGCGGAGGACGCCCCTCACTTGATGTCGAAGTCGCCCGGCGGCGGCGCGACGGCCTTGCCCGCGTCGCGGCCCTTCGAAACGCCCGTGGGGGCGGGAGTGGCGCTGGGCACGACCTTGGGCGCCGCCTTGGCGCTGCCGGACGGCGCCGCGCTCCCGCTCGGCACGGGGCTCGTCGTCGGCGCCGCGACGACCGTTGATGCGGCCGGAGTCACCGCGCTCGGCAGGGCCAGCGGCGCCGTGGCCGGGCGGGGAGCGCTCGACGAAGCCGTGGCGCCCCCGCGGGGCCCCAGCTTCACCACGCCGAAGGCGCCGAGCGCGGCCAGCACCACGCTGCCGGCGAGCAGCGCGGGCCAGCGTCGCCCAGGGGCGGCGCTCGTGACGACGCGCACTCCATCGACCGACGCGACCGGCCCCATCGCGGAGCCCGTGGGCACGCCGGACATCGCCTCTTCGAGGGCCTCGGCGAGCTCGCGCGCCGACTGGAAGCGGTCCTTGGGCTGCTGCGCGAACGCCTTCGCGAACCACTCGTCGAGCGCGGGAGGCAGCGTCGGGTCGAGGGCGGACGCTCGCGGCGGAGGTGGGGTGTGGATGGCCACCGCGAGCTCCGCCACGCTGTCGCCCTCAAAGGGTCGCTTCTTGGTGAGCCCTTGGAACAGCACCACCGCGAGCGACCAGAGATCTGCGCGGTGGTCGAGCGCCTTGTCGCCGCGCAGCTGCTCGGGGCTCATGAAGGGCGGTGAGCCGATCATCATGCCGGTCTGGGTGTGCCCGCCGTCGTCGCCGGGGAAGTTCAACTTCGCGATGCCAAAGTCAAGAATCTTGACAAAATGGTCGCCGTCGCCGGTGCAGAGGAAGATGTTGCCGGGCTTGATGTCGCGGTGAATGACGCCGCTCTCGTGGGCCTTCCCGAGAGCCTTGGCCACCTGGATCACCACGCTCACGATCTGCTTGCGGTTCAGGCTCCCCGCGCGGAAGAACGAGCGAAGGTCGGCGCCCTCGAGCAGCTCCATCACGATGTACGGCGAGCCGTCCTCGGCGATGCCGTGGTCGAGCATCTGGACCACGTGGGGGCTCTTCACCTTGGCCGCCGCGCTCGCCTCGGCCTTGAATCGTGCGACCGCCTCGGGCTTGTTCGCGAGCTCGACCGACATGATCTTCACGACCACCTGGGTGTGGAGCGTCAGGTGGTCGGCGATCCAGACGCTGCCCATTCCGCCGGCCCCAAGGCGCTGCACGATGCGCAGCGACGGGGTCACGAGCTGACCTACCTCGAGCGCCACGGGCGGCCCTCCCAGCGGAAGTGCCGAGTCACGGCGTCCGCAGGCTCCGCACGCAGCGGGAGCTCACGCTCGCGCCGGGCGTGGTGGATATGGCTACGTCGGGCACTCCGGTCTTGAAGCTCAGGACCCAGTATGAGGGCGGGTTCGTTCCCGGGACGGGCTGCGACGCCGTCGCGAAGTTCGCGCTCGACGTGTCGGGGAAGGCGCGCCGATCGATCGCGGGCGAGGAGGTCGCGAGGTCTTGGATCGACGACAGCTCGAGCATGGTCGGCACGCGCCAGCCGCCACGGTCGAGCGGCAGGGTGCCGCAGACGCCAAACGCGTTCGCCACGTCCGCTGGCGCATTCTCTCCGCGCTGCCACTCAAGCTTGGTCTTCGTGTCGAACACGACCGTCCCGCAGGCGCGGAGCTGGTAGCGGCCCGGCGGCGCGTCCGCGCGCAGAGGGGCGGAGAGTGTGATCGAGCCGAGACACAGCCCCAACGCGAACAGCCCGAACGCGAGACGCCTGGCCCGAGAGGTGAGCGTGCGCGCGCAGGTCATCGGACGCACCGGACGTGCGGGCAACTGAACGCCTCCTTGGGGCAGTTGCGGTCGGCGATGTTGAAGTAGCCATCATCGGCGCCGACGGCCCACGCGTGAGTCGGGGTGTCGGCCACCAGCGTGCCCGTCCAGAAATACCCCCGCTGGATCGATCCCCCGAACTCATCGAAGACCTGCGGGAACGTGGCCCGGTCCAGCGCTGGCTGGACGTAACGGTAGTCGGTCAGGCTCATCAGCTCACCGCGCGTGGGGAGTCGCCAGTCGGAGTGGCCGCCGAGGCGGAGCGTCGTGCAGTAGGCCCGCGCCTCGTCGAACGTGAATTGGCCCGTCCCCGGCGTGGCCTCGGGGAACCGCTCCCACGTGAGCCCCGACACCGAGTCGTACGCCATGCCGCCGTCGGCGCCGGCGCTCGCGTCGTACCGGTCGGCGCCCAGAGGGAAGGTGCTTGGCCCAGGAATAGTGAACTGGATCATGGAGTTATCGACCATGGTGGACGCGGCGTCCGCGAACCCCGGGCAGGCCGGGCCCGTCTCCCCTGCGTCGAGCGCGGCGTCCGGCCCGTCGCTCCCGGCGTCGCCCGCGTCGCCCGCGTCGACAGGCGGCGCGACGTCGGGAGGCGGCGTAGAGGGCGCCGCGTCCGCGCACGGCGACGAGCCGCAGTCGGTGTAGTCCTTGTCCAAGCCGACGAGCGCCGCGCAGGCCGAGCACGCGACCACCGCGCCGAAGCCCAGCGCGAGGGCGTTGCGGCCGCCCGGAGCGACGCGTGGCCGCCGCAGCCACGAGCGCAACCACGAGCGATACTGGGCAGGATGACGCATGTCAGAAGGTCCCTCGAACGCCAGCGGAGGCCACGGAGAGCCAGGGTTCGACGCGCACGGCCCCCGCGCCCGCCGCGTGGTGCGCTTCGTGCCCCGCGGGCTTCATGAGCAAGCCGAGCACCCCGACGCCGAGCCCCGCGCCGCCGACCGCAAAGGCGACGGTCGAGACGGTCGCGGCGCCGCGACCGGACTCGATGCGGCTGAAGGTGTCGCTTGGGCACTGGGTGCCCGCGCAGGCGGTCTTGGCGGCGCTCGCGGCGCCCATCGCGACGCCTCCGGTGATGGCGCCGACGAGCGCCCCGACCCCCGCCACCCCAAACCCCGCGATCGCCACGGTCCGCCAAGTGGTGCTGGGGGGTGGTGGCGGCGGAACGACCACGGCGGGCGGCGGCGGAACGACCACGGCGGGCGGCGGCGGAACGACGACGACGGGCGGCGCCTTGGGTGTGGGCTCGAGGCGGAGGGTGGTGTCTTGCGTCTCGCCTGGCTTCAGATCGACCTTCGCGGTCGCCCCCGGAGCCCGCGGGTTCGCGGCCACCACGGTGTGGGGCCCAGGATCGAGCTTTCTCCCAACCGAGAGCGCGACCAGCTTCACGGCCTCTCCGTCGATCTGGACCTGAGCGTCGGCGGACGCCCCCTCGAGCACGACCCGCAACGTCGCGACGCGGGCGGCGCTCTCGGTGGCGAGCTTCTCCGCCTCGACCCGCGCGGCCGCGGCTCTCGCCGACTCGTCGTAGGCCTTCGGCAGGCGCTGCACCTCGAGCAGGACCTCGGTACCCTCGACCACACGGCCGAGCGTGACGAGCGTGCGACCGAGCTCGAGCGCGGTGATCGGGGTGTGCGCGAGGTCGTGGGCCGTGCGCAGCGGCCGCAGCGCCTCCGCCGTCTTCCCCGCCGCGCGCAGCTCCATGCCCTGCCGAAACGCGGCGCGCGCCGACTGCAGATCGGCCGCCGACGGCGCGGTCTGCGCGAGCGCGCCCCCCGACGAGGCCATCATGGCCGCCGCGAGCAGGCAGGACCCAAACTTTCCACGGGACCGCACGGAGTCTCTCTCTTCCTAAGGGGCCGACACCGCCGCTGAGCGAGCCGCCCTCCGCAGGATCGTCCCACGTGGGCGCCTGTGTCAAGTTTGCGGGCTCTCCCGAGGGGCCTCGCAGACGGGTGCTGGGCCGCGACACCCACTGAACCGAGACCTGGCTCGCTGGCTGGGCCGCTAGAGCGCCGAACCGCTCGATGAGCGAGGATTTTCGCCGAGCTGCGAGCCCCGCGAGCGCGACGACGAGTCCTGCTGCTGTCAGCCGAGGAGAAGCCACGAAGCACGGCGACGTAACTCGTCGAAACGCCGAGCGAAGAAGCCGCCCGAATCGAGCGGTTCGGCGCTCTAGTGAGAGGAGGCGACGGGCGCGAAGCGGGAGGTGAAGTGCCGGAGCTGCGGCGGCTCCTCGACGATGCGGTAGCCCGTCAACGACTCGCGCCGCGTGGCCACCTCGCGCGCCACCTCGGCCACGTAGTCGATGTGGCTCTGCGTGTACGTGCGGCGGGGGATCGCGAGGCGGACGAGGTCCATCGCAGCGGCCCGCTCGCTGCCGTCAGCCTGACGCCCGAACATCACCGTGCCGATCTCGCAGCCGCGTACGCCACCCTCTCGGTAGAGCGCGACCGCCAGCGCCTGCCCCGGGTAGGCCAACGGCGGGATGTGCGGCAGCATGCCGCGCGCGTCGATGTACACCGCGTGGCCGCCGGTCGGCACGACGATGGGCACGCCGGCCGCGCGGAGCGCGTCGCCGAGGTAGGCCGTGGAGCGGGCTCTGTAGCGCAGGTAGTCGTGGTCGACGACCTCGGCGAGCCCCTGCGCGATCGCCTCGAGATCGCGGCCCGCGAGCCCCCCGTAGGTGGGGAATCCCTCGGTGAGGATTAGCACGTTGCGGCACTTACGCGCGAGCTCGTCGTCGTTCATCGCGAGCCACCCGCCGATGTTCGCGAGGCCGTCCTTCTTCGCCGACATCGTCATGCCGTCCGCGAGCGCCGCCACCTCGCGCACGATGTCGGGCACGCTCATGTGCGCGCACGCGGGCTCGCGCTCGCGGATGAACCAGGCATTCTCCGCGAAGCGGCACCCGTCGAGAACGAGCGGAAGCCGGTAGCGATCGCACACGGCGCGCACACCGCGCAGGTTCTCGAGGCTCACCGGCTGCCCGCCCCCCGAGTTGTTGGTGATGGTGACCAGCACCGCGGGGATGTTCTCTGCGCCGTGCACGCGGATCGCCGCGTCGAGCGCGCCGAGATCCATGTTCCCTTTGAAGGGGTGCTCGAGCGACGGGACGCGCCCCTCGGCGATGACGAGGTCGAGCGCGCGCGCACCCGTGTGCTCGATGTTCGCGCGCGTGGTGTCGAAGTGGGTATTGTTCGGGAACACTTTCCCCGGCCCGCCTATCACCGAGAAGAGGATCTTCTCGGCGGCGCGGCCCTGGTGCGTAGGGATCACGTGCTTGAAGGGGAAGAGCGTCTTCACCGCCGACTCGAACCTGGTGAACGAAGGCGAGCCAGCGTAGCTCTCGTCGCCACGCTGGAGCGCCGCCCACTGCTCGGCGCTCATCGCCCCCGTGCCCGAGTCGGTGAGGAGATCGATCATCACGTCTCGCGAGCGCAGCGCGAAGAGGTTGTACCCCGCCTCCTGAAGGGCGGCCTCTCGCTCCTCCCGCGTGCTCATGCGAATGGGCTCGACCGACTTGATGCGAAAGGGTTCGATGATGGTCTTCACAGGCAATCCTCCACGCGGGCGACGTGCCCTCGTCGCTCGACGGCGGTGTCGTGGTCGTTCAAGGCTTGGCCCCGCCGCGCACCGGATACCCTCGTTCGCGCCACACGGTGAAGCCCTCGTCGAGCACGTACACCGTCGAGTAGCCGAGGCCCTTCAGCGTGTCGACGGCCTGTCCCGACTCGGCGTGCGGGCACCCGCAATAAGCCACGATCGGGGCATTTCGAGGGAGCTGAGACGCGTAGTCGGCCGCCTCGTAGAAGGGAGTGCTCACGGCCCCGCTGACGTGTGCGCGGGCGTAGTCGTAGGGGGGGCGCGCGTCGAGGAGCACGAGGCGCCGGCGCTGGTCGAGCGCGGCCTTCACGGTGTCGGCCGGCACGAAGCGCGCGACCCCGGGAAAGCTTGCGTTCTCACCGGTGGCATTCAAAACCACATCGGCGAGCTGCCCTGGGCGTGGAGGGGAAGGCAGCGGGCCGTCCGGCGGGCGCTGCCACGACCGCACGAGCGCGACGACGTCGGCGATCTCCTTGGGCGACAGCGTGCCAGCGAAGGCGGGCATGGGTGTGCCGGGCCGCCCCTCTTCGATGGACCGGAGCAGGAACCCGTCGCTGGCGCTCGCCAACAGCTCGGGATTGGCCAGGTTCACGTAGCGACCGAGCTCACCCCGCGCCCCGTGGCAGTCGGCGCACCGGGCCGCGTATATGGGCGCGCCCGCCGCGGGATCGCCGCGCACGACGAGCCCCGAGGTGTCGACCGGGGCGTGGGGCGCGAGCCCGCGCAAGTAGAGCACGATCGAGCGCGCGGCCGTCTCGTCGAGCGGTCCACCGCGGTCTTTGGCCCACGGGCTCATCGTGGTGCCTGGCCTGCCTCGCAGCACGGCGTGCTCGAGGAACGCGTCCGTGCTCAGCGTGAGGAACGTCGTGTTGCGGAGGGCAGGCGCGTCGTCGGCACGATACCCTTCGCCGACGGCGCCGTGGCACAGCGCACAGTACTTCGTGTAGTGCTCGTTGCCCTTCTCGGCCGTCGGCGCCTCTTGGGCGCAGTCGCTCGTCAGCAGCGCGAGGGCGGCGAGGGCGAGCGACGCGACAATCGAGGCGCCGAGTGAGGAGCGTCGTGGCATGGACCCGCCGTGTATGGGGCTTCGGGCCCCTCCGTCACATGACAAATGTCAACCTCGAGGCGACCGCGGGCCAAAGACATTTGCCGACGGTCAAGCAGCCTGTTGATTTACGGACCGAGGCCCGGCGTCGTCCGCGCCCGGCCCGCCAAGGCGCGATTTGAGGAGCGCGCGGAGCGTGTTCCAGGTGGGCGTTTCTAGGTGAGCACGCACCGCAGGATCGCAACGACGGCGGTCGGGATGCGGCGGCGACGGGCCGACGGGAGTAAATCAACGGGCTGCTAGTCCCCTGGAAGCGTGATCCCTTCCAGAAGTCGCGCGGCTCGGCCTTTCGCCACAAGGGAGCGAGGGGGTGTCCCGTTTTCGGCGGCGGTGGGAGGATACTCATGTTCGAGGTCGGCGTTCTCGCGCGGTCACACCCGAAACCACTGTCCCCTGAGCGCAAGCGCCGCCTGCACCGCGCGGAACGACGTCCGAGTTGAGGACGGGCCCGCCGCCGCCGAAAACGGGGCACCCCCTCGCTCCCCCCCTCGCTCCTCGGAATGACACCGAAGACCGGACTTCTGATACGAACCACGACTCCAGGGGACTAGGCCTTCCGCAGGAGCGCCCCGTAGAGGATGTCGAGCTTGAGCCGCTCATGGTACTCGAGCGGCTTGTCCTCCGTCGGAGCCACCACCTCTTGCGCGATGGTGAAGCCAGAGCCTCGGATGAGCTCGCGAATCTCTTCGACGTTTCGAAACAGATAGACGTGATCCACCGCGGGGCAGTTCGCGCAGGTGGTGATGTAGAGCGAGCCGTCGTCCGCGAGGACCCGGTGCAGCGCCTGGAGGATTCCGGACGGCGCCTCCACGTGCTCGAGGACCTCGCCGAGCACGATGAAGTCGTACGGGTTCGGGGCCTCGTACCGAGCGATGTCGCTCTCGACGAAGCGAATGCGGCGGGCGACCTCCGGGTTCGTCGCCGTGAGGAGCGCCTTCGACAGCGCGATCGACGAGGCGCTGATGTCCACCACGTCGATGACCGCGTCGGCTGAGGCGCGGCTCGCGACGTGGTTAATCAGGATGCCGTGCCCCGACCCCACCTCCAGGGTGCGCGCGCTCGGAGACTGCGCCGCGACGCACTCCTTGAAGAACGACAGGAGCCGATAGTGCGCCTGCCAGAGGTACTGCGAGACCCCGAGCCCGAGCATGTAGGACAACATTCTGCCGTCGTCCGCGTACACGCTCTCGAACGCCTCCGTCTGGCTCGCGAGCGGATAACGCCCCGTACGAAGGAACTCGACGCGGCACATCATGATTTCCCCGACGACCTGCGAGTAGGCGTCGGCGAGGCCGTCGAGCCCACCCACTTTCGGCCCCTCCCAGATCGGGCGGTAGGCCACGAGGAAAGCGTCGAGCTCGCGGAGCGCTTCGGGCTCGCGCTCGAAGAACGCCTTCAGCTTCTTCTCCTGAGTGGGCCGGCGTCGGAAAATCTGCGCGAGAAACTCTTCGACCATGGTGTCCTCAAAACTGAAAGTAGATGAAGGCGCGATCCAGCATGGGCGCCGCGATGATGATCAGGACCACGAGCGCGGCGTAGAAGACCTGCTTGAACGAGAAGCCGAGCTTCATTCGCTCGAGCTTCGCCCAGGCGTCGGTGCGCTGGAGCTTCTCGACGACGACCACGATCAGAACCCCCAGCGCGCCGAGCTGGAAGGTATTCTCCAGGCAGTACTCCGACCACCCACGGCGGAGGTTGAGCGGAGAGACGATGATGTTGCGCATGATGATCACGGCGTCGGGCACGGAGTCCGCGCGCACCAAGACGAACGTGAACCAGATGATGTGGAAGGTCACGAAGACCTTGTAGAGACCGTGAAGCGTACGATATCGGTCGAGATTGAGTCGCTTATGGGTCCTGGCCCGAATCGGCTTCAGGAGAGAGCCCGTCGCGATGATGGCGCCGTGGGAGAGGCCCCAGAGCCCGTAATGCCACGCCGCGCCGTGCCAGAACCCGCTCGTCATGAAGACGAGCAGAATATAGAAGTACGTCATGTTGACGCGGATCGCGCCCTTGCCGTCGCGCGTCGAATACACGAGCGGGAGGTACATGTAGTCGCGGAACCAGGTCGACAGCGACACGTGCCAGCGCTGCCAGAACTCCGCCACGGACTGCGCGATGAAGGGATAGCGGAAATTCTCAACCATCTCGTAACCCATCACTCGCCCCGCGCCCCGCGCCACGTCACTGTAGCCTGAGAAGTCGCAATAGACCTGGAAGCAGAAGGCGTAGGTCGAGACCATGTACGGCAACGACCAGCCCTCGTGGGCGTGCGGCTTCAGGTACACCTGGTCGACGATGATGGCGAGCGTGTCGGCCACGAAGGCCTTCTTGAACATTCCCCAGACCATGAGCTGGAGACCGCTCGTGACCCGCTCGAAGTCGAACTTCTTCTCCTCGTGGAACTGCGGGAGCATGTGCTGCGGCCGCTCGATCGGCCCCGCGACGACCTGCGGATAAAACATCACGTAGAGGGCGTAGATACCGAGGTGTTTCTCCGGCTCCTGGCGGCGCCGATAGACCTCGATCGTGTACGCCATCGACTGGAAGGTGTGGAACGAGAGCCCCAGCGGCAAGAACCACGTGAGGTTCTTGATGCCGTAATTCCACCCAAGGAGGTGCGCGACCGCAGCCACGTTCTCGTTAAAGAAGTTGAAGTACTTGAAGAGCCCGAGGATCCCGATATTGGAGAGGAGGCTCAGGATGAGCCATCTCCGGCGCCACGGGCCCTCCTGCCGCGCGATGAGGATCGCGGAGATGTAGTCGACCAGGATCAGCGCGCCGAGGATCAGGAGGTATTTCGGGACAAACACCACGTAGAAATAGGTGCTCGCCGCGAGCAGCAGCGCCCAGCGGAACCGATGCGGTGTCAGAAAGAACGCGAGCGTGACTAAGGGGAAGAACTTGAAGACGAAGTGAAACGAGTTAAACAGCATGGCGCGTTCCGTGCATCGCGTAGTCTTCGCCGCAGCCCTTCACCGCGGGGTCTTCGATCAAGTCCGCCATTCGACGGGCGACGGCCTCGGGGAGCGCGTCGTCGCCGGCCGCGCCGCGGAGCTTCTCGGCGAGCCCCCGATCCCACCCCGCAGTGAGTGAGGTATCCATGAAGTCGGGCGAGACGGAGAACACCTTGAGTCCGCGCCGCCCCTGCTCTGCCGCCAGAGCGCGGGTGAAGCCCAAGAGACCAAATTTCGCCGTCGCGTACGCGGAGAATCCGTTCCCGGGCTCGGCGCCGACGACGCTGGAGAGCACGTTGACGACCACCCCGCCCGTGCGGACGAGCGGCCGCAGGAGGCCACGGGTCAGGCGGAAGGGGCCGCGAACGGCCGTGTCCACGAGGTTGTCGAGCGTCGCGTCGGTGATGAGGTGGAACGGCTGCGGAGCGAACGGCGCGCAGGCGTTGTTGACGAGCACGAGCTTCTTCGTGTCGATCACCTCGGGGAGGGCCGCGATCTCGGCGCCGAGCTGCGCCGAGGCGAGGTCGCCGCGGATCACACTGCCCGCGAGCCCTAGAGAGCCGGCCTCTTCGCGCAGAGAGGCGGCCGCCGCCTCGTCACGATGGTAGACCGCCACGAAGTGATAGCCGCGTCGACCGAGCGAAAGGCACAGCGCGCGGCCGAGCCCGCGCGTCCCTCCCGTGACGACGGCCGTCTTCATGCCTTCCTCGCTTCGGTCGGGCGGCGTAGACCTTCGTTCGCCGCTGCGGGGCTCACTGCCGGTACATGCGCCGCCTCGGCTTCGGCTCGGGGCCGCTCGTTCGCCCCTTCGGGGCTCAGGTGGCGGTTCATCGCGCGACCTTCACTTGCACCCGCCCGCGTGCGGCGACGGTGTTCTGAGTTTCGTTGTCGAAGACGACGCGCACGGCGACGACGTCCATGGTGTCGACCTTCTGTTCGAGCGTCGCGCGGAGCCGAAGTCGGTCGCCGAGGTAGCACGGCGCCGCGTACCGGAGGTCCGTCGAGAGCAACAGGGACCGGGCGCCCGGCATGACCATGCCGACGAAGTGAGAGACGAATCCGTTCAGGATCGCGCCGTGCATCACGCGATCGAGGAAGCCCCGGCTGCGCGCGACCTCCCCGTCGGTGTGAATGGGGCTGTAGTCGCCGAAGGCTTCCAGAAACCGGGAGTAGACGTCGGGGGTAATCTCATAGGAGGCGTCGACCACCTGGCCGACGGTGAGCTCGTCGAAGGTCCACTCACGAGCCGACGCCATCGACGTCGCTCGCGTCACTTGCCGCTCATTCGCTTGAGAATGAGATCCGCGAACTCGCCGACGTTGTTCGTGGCCTCGACGTCGCCCATCTGAAAGCGAACGGAGAACTTCATCTCTGCAGCCGCGACGATCGAGATGTGCATGACCGAGTCCCATTCAGCGACGTCGCGCGCGCTGGTCGCGGCGGTGATCGTGACCGGATCGAGGAACAGGTCGTTGATGATTTCCTGCATTCCGGCGATGATGTCGTTCTTCGTGGTCATGAGTTCTCCCTGCTTGGGCGCGTGGCGTGAATCTTCGTTTCCGTGGGAACGTACGAGGTGGCGGAGCGGCGGTACCGGCGCTCGTCGGCGGACGCAGAGGTCTCCGCGAATTGGAAGTTGGGTAGGAGCTCGGCGACCATGGCGTTCTTCGCCGTCGGACGATAGACGCCAACGACCTCTTCGCACCCCGCCTCCGTCGCGAGGCGGAAGAGCTCGTTGAGCGTCACCTCCTCGACTTGCCGCTTCAGCACTCTGCAGCTCATGAGCCACGTATCGATGTGAAACGAGGTCGGCGTCGTGGTCAGGTCGACACGACCGATCGCGACGACCACGAGCCCGTGGTCTCCGAAGCGGTCGGACAGCCGCACAGTGAAGCAGCGGTGGGCGGGGCTCTCCATGAGCGCCCGTATCTCGGACTCGGTGCGCCTCACCGTGGTGAGATTGAACTGATTGCTCTTGTTGGTGAGCTGCGAGACTCGAGGGATGTCGACCGCAGTGAACGGTGAGATGACCGCGTTCATTTCGAGCGAGGCGAGATACGTCGGCATGTCGGTCGCGTCCGACTGAAGCGCTCGTCGTTCCGACTCCACGCGGTACTGGTCCGTGCGGCGGGCGTCTTCGCCCGTGAGCTGCAGGGGCTCGAAGAGGCGCGAGTCCTCCAGCTGTCGCCTGTAGTCCGCCGGGTCGGCGCCGAGGAGAATGGTGGTGACCGCGGGGACGAACTGTCGAACGATCTCGACCTCCGCGGGGTTGTCGTCCACGAACACGAAGCTGTCGAGGCCCAGCCCGAGCTCGGTCGCGATCGCCTTGATGTTCTCGGACTTGGGCTGCCAGTTCGCGTAGAAGGCGACGATGTCCTTGAGACGCAGGAGCATCTCGGGGTGCTTCTCGAACGGGCCCCGGGCCGCGGCGTCTTCGTTCTTGCTGCACACCGCGAGGAGTACACCGCGGTCTTTCAGGGAGAGGATGTACTCCTGGAAGGCGCGGAAGGCCTCGCCCCGGGGCGAGGTCGTGCCGATCTCGATGCCCTCGATCCCGTCGTCGCCGATGATCCCTCCCCAGAGGGTGTTGTCGAGGTCGAGGACGAGGACCTTCGCGGGCGCGCGGCGGAGCGAGGTGACGAGGTGCGCCACCTCTTTGGCGAGGTCGACCAGCAGCTCCGGAGAGCCGGGCTGCTTGCTCTGAAACCACGCCCGGTCGTCACGCGACGCGAGGAGGCCGCGCCGAGCGCACAAGAACTCGACGTCGCAGATGTGGACGTAGGCGGGCGCTGCGAAGCCGAGCGCGAGGTTCGTGAGCTTCCGAAAGCTCCAGTCGGAGCCCGGCGCCTTCGCCCGGTAGGCGCCGAGGGAGAAGCCCCCGGGCAGGGCGAGGTTCGCGAGCAAGATCTCGGCGCCGGTGCGGTCGTGGAGAGTACGACAGAGGCCGAGGAGATCGTCGGCCCACGCCGCCGCGAAGGGCTGAACGACGCCCAGGGGGTCGGTGACTGGGCCGGAGTACCGGCAGCGGCGCTCCGAGGGGAGGATGAGCACGACCTGCGGCTGGAACTGGTTGAGGGCGCTGTCGGCGTCGCGGATCTCGAACTCGTAGCTGTCGTACTCCCCGAGAAATACGCTCGCCGCGAAGCCGGCAGCCAGCAGCATTTGCTCGACGAGGTCGCCCAACGCCTGGAGCGCGTTGGCCCCAATCAGCGCGACGCGAAGTGGCGCGCCAGACGCCGCGCCGAACGCGCGGACGCCGCGCTTGCGCATGGTCGAGAGCGTCAGGAGCTCCGTGTAGGCGTGGGTGTCCCGCGTACACCGAGCGAGCCCTTCCCAGAACGCGGGGTCCTTCTCGGCGAGCTGGGCACGAAGTACGTCAAGGGGCGCTGCCATGGATCGCCTCACGTGATACCGAGCCGGTCGCCTTGAGATAATCGTGGAGGCGTTTCGCGACTAGGGTGTGTCGAAGTTCGCTGAAGTGAGGGTCGTCGAAACGCACGTTGAGCGCTCCTTCGTTGCCGGCATAGGGGCGGAGGACGTCGTCCGTCATCACGTGGAACTTCAGCCCCGCCTCGTCCAAGGCGGCCGTCAGTTTCGGGGTGACAGGGGGCTCATCGACCAAGGGGCCGAGCGCCGTCTGCGAAACGAGCGCCAGCACGACGCGGGTGCGGCTCGAGCGCGCAAACGAGGCGATTTCGGTAAAGAGCTCGCGACATTGGAGCCAGCCGGGGCTGTCGTCCGCGTAGCGCTTCTCCACCGCTCGCGGGTCCATGACGGGAGCGGGCTGGAGGGCGCCGTAGAAGCGGGCCGCCAGGTAGTCGTACGTGTAGAGAAGACGCAGGGTGTCCTTGGTCTTCCTCACGATCGGTCGCGCGTTCGCCGCCGCCTTCGCAGAGTCTTTCGAAGTCGGGAGACACTCGTTGGCGATGGAAAACTGAAAGATGACGAGGTCGGGCCGGAACTGCGGCTGAATCTCTCGCCAGCGGTCGACCCCGAGCGCCGTGGCGTAGCCGGGCACGGCGAAATTGAAGACTTGCACGGGCGTCGCGCTGTCGCTCGCGAGGAGGCCTTGCAGCTGCTTCGAATAGAGCTTCGGCTCCTCGACCCCCTGGCCGAAGGTGAGCGAGTCACCGAAAACGGCGACGCGGAACGCGCTCGGGTTCGGAGCGCGCTCCTCGTCGCGCATGCCGTACGAGTTGATCTCGAGGACCTTGTCGTAGGTCGTGCCGCGGTAGCCGGGGACGAGCTGGTAGTTCCGGGTGGGGTGCGTCGCGACGTAGCCGAGGCTGAACGGATGTACAACGAAGACCCGCAGACAGACCTCGAGGATCACGGTCATGACCAGGAACACGATGCCAAAACAGGCCCCGAACCGCACGGTTTCCGCCATGATCGTGCGCGCCGTGACGGCCGGCGCGAGGCCTGAGGTCTCCGCCGCGGGCGCGCTGGCGTCCGCCGATGCGGGACTCTGGGAGGCGTCGGGCGACGGTATTTCGTCCAGCGACTTCTGCATCCGGCGCGAACCTAGCCGAGCGCCGCAGCAATTCAAGGAAACTTTTCCGGCGGGAAGGTGGGGCACGGGGTGCCAACAGGACCGCTTCGCGGGGCCCTCGCGGCGACCGCGGTTGCGGGTGGCCGCTGGGGCGCCGGCCCCCGGCCACGTGGATGGCGCCAACGAAGTTGCGCCCGTCGCGCTCGAGCTCGAGACACTTCACGGACAGCCAGCGGCACATGCCCCGACCGAGCCACTCGTTGTAGAGTTCGTTCTTGCCAATGGCGTATTCCCACGGCACATACGGCACATACTCCGGCTCGTCCGCTCCCGCGGCCAACTACCACCACTGCGAGAATGAAGTCTCGCAGGAGTGTTAGCGCGGGAAGGGCGCCGTCTCAGACGCTCCGGAGTGGAGCCGGCCGGGGCGAGGTGACACCCAGGTGGCCCCCCAGGTGGCCTCCCCCCCCGCACTCACCCCGCCGCGAGCTCAGGCGCGGGCCGGCCTGCGGAAGGCCGCGCACGCGAGCAGCACGAGGGCCGGCGAGGCCACCACGTGGTAGCGGTCCTCACCGAAGAAGGCGGCGTGCGCGAGCGCCGTGGTGAGGAGCAACGAGGCGGCGAGGAGGAGCCCAGGGCGCGCCTCAGGGCGCCCTGGCACGGGTACGAACGGGAGAAGACTCGCGGCGACCGCGAATGGCCAGAGCGTTGGCGTGGCGGCCTGCGATGCGGCGTAGCCGAGCAGGCACAACCCCGCCAGCAGCGCCACCTGTCCACGCCGCCGCGGCGCGAAGGCGACGGCCGCGAACGCCGCACACACGAGGAGCACGCGGTGGAAGTTCGACAACAAGTTTCGAGCGTCCGAGCGCTTCTGATCGGGCCAGGCGCTGGGGCGGGCCTCGTGCAGATACTCGACCTGGAACGACTCGTGGTCGAACGTGTACCCGAGCTTCCTCGGCACGAGCGCGAGCCATCGCCCGGGCTCGCGGCGCACCCACCCGAGGCCGTAGGCGAGCCAGCAGCGGTCCTGCTGGACCTGGCCTGTGACCTCGCGGCAGCCGTCGGCGGAGCGGAGGGTCTCGAAGCGGCCGGTCGCGCGCGGGAAAGCGCCGATGGCCATGTTCCAGCCGGCGTTGGTGCTGACGAGCGCGCAGCCGTCCATCACGCGGCAGTTGCGCGCCGTCCACGGGAGCACGGGCAGGAGCGTGGTGATAGCGACGAGCGCCGCGGCGCCCGTGAGCTTCGCGCCGTGCGTCCGCGCTCGGGCGAGGAGCGAGCCGCCACGCGCCCCACCTTCACCTCGCGCCGCCCTCGGCCACGCGACGAGCAAGAGGAACGGCGCGCATAAAAGCGCGGTGGGGCGCACGAGCGTGGAGAGGCCCAGGAGCACGCCGGCGATCGCGAGCCCTCGAGTGGGTGCGCGCGGGCCACGCCGGACAGCGAGCGATCCTTGGCCGTCTGCTGCCGCGAAGGTGAACGCGGCGAGCGTGAGGACCGAGGCGAGCGGCTCGCTCATCGTGAGCGCGGAGTACAGAATCAGGCCCGGGTGGAGCGCCGTGACGATCCCCGCAGCGCGCGCGCGGCCGCGGGAGAGGCACGTGACTGCGAGGCGCCAGGTGGCCACCGGCACGAGGGCTCCGACCACCACGTTGGTGGCATTGGCGACGGCGAGCTTCGCGCCGAAGAGCCAGTACGCCAGGCCGAGAAACGCGCTGTAGCCCACCGGGTAGTGGCACCATGGATGCCACACGCTCTGGCCGCCGATCGTGAGGTCGTCGGAGTACCCGAGGCCCGCGGCGATGCGGCGCGCGCCAAACTCGTAGTAGTGGCCGTCCCACACCGGCTCGCCCGCGTACGCGTGGGTGGCGAGGGCCCGCGGCGCGAGGGCGAGGACGAAGAGCGCGAGGCCGAAGACGAGCTCGGGATGGGGGAACGGCGCGCCGCGCGGTCGCGAGGTAGGCGCGGGCGTGGGGGGCGCGTCGACCTCGCCGCTCCGACGGGCGTTCATGGCGACACCTCGCCTTCGGCTCGCGCACGCCATCGACCTCCGTTCGCCCCTCCGGGGCTCACTGGCAGGCTCACGGGGCGTTCTCGCGCATGCGGCGCAGGTAGGTCTTCTGCACCTGCACGGCGTCGAGCCGCAGGAACTTCGCGAGCTCGGTGACGAAGCCCCGCACGTAGACGATGGCGGGGAGATCGCCGAAGCGCTCCTCCTCAATCGCCTCGAGGTGGCCTCTCGTGATCTTGGTATGCGCGGCGATGTCTACGAGCTCTACGCCCTGCGACTCGCGCACCTTGCGGAGGAGCGCGCCGGAGAACTCGCTCTCGGGGCCTATTTCGCGGAGCAGCTCGTCCTTGAGTTGGAGCTGCTCGGCGTCCAGCGCGGGGCGCGGGAGCACCTCGGGCGTCGCGTCGGCGCGCTCGGGGTACGCCGAGAGATCGTACGCGCGGCGGCGCACGGGATCGA
Source organism: Myxococcales bacterium (assembly GCA_016720545.1). Taxonomy (NCBI): domain Bacteria; kingdom Pseudomonadati; phylum Myxococcota; class Myxococcia; order Myxococcales; species Myxococcales bacterium. The sequence goes on along the minus strand of JADKKK010000010.1, from coordinate 23,999 downwards.
GGAGGGTGTCGTACGCCTCCTCGAGGCGGGCCTGCTCGCGCAAGAGCTCGGCCTCGCCGAGCAGCGACGAGGTGCAGAGGCCGTCGGTCGCGTACATCTCGCGCTTGCGCTTGCAGGCACGGCGAATCTCCTCGTCGCTGGCGGAGCGCGAGGTGCCGAGCGCGGCGTAGAGCGTGGGGCTCGCGTCGGGGATGGGCGGCGGCGCGGTGAAGACCTCGGTGCGGGCGGTGAGCGCGACCACGCGGCGCGCGATGCGCTCGATGTTGCGCGCGGCCTTGGAGGTGGGCACGTCGGTGAGCAGCGGCCTCCGACGGCGCACCGCCACCCACACCGTGTCGTCGTGCTCGATGCTGCCGAGCTCGTCGAGCCACACCCCGAGGTGCTGGCGCGCGAGCTCGCTCATCCACGGGCCGAGCTCGAGATCGGTGCGGACGCGGGTCTGGTTCACGACGAGCTGAAAGCGCAGGCGGTTCGCCTCGACCCACGCGAGCTGCGCCAGGCCACGGTCCATCTTCTCGAGGGCGCGCACGAGCTCGAGAGGCCTGGGGAGGAACCCGAAGTCCGCGAGGGCGCGCTCGAGCATGTTCATGCGGAAGCGATCGCGCGACAGCGCGCGGCGGAGGGCCCGGCGGTAGGCCGCTCGGAGGAAGCGGTAGGTCGTCTCGATCGCCGGGGGCTCGGGCACGGTGACGCAGATGGGCACGTCGGCCGAGAGCATCATGTCGATCGCGAACGGGCTCGCGCCGGGGCCGACGTCGACGACCAGGACGTCCGCCGGGATCGCGCGGAGGCGCGACAGCCAACGCACCTTCCGACCGCCGCGGAGAGGGGGCGGCGGCGCCAGCGCGTCAACCGGCGCCGGGAGCAGCTGGAGGCCGGGCACGACCGTGCTGACGAGCGCCTTCTTGAGGGCGGCGTTGCCGTCTTCCTCGAGGTCGTGGGGGTGGCGCGCGGCGGGGATACCGAAGTGGGCGTGGAGGTTCGGGCCCGTGGGATCGGCGTCGACCAAGACGACCGACTTGCCGAGCTGGGCAAAGTACACGCCGAGGTTCTCGGCGACCAGGCTCTTGCCCACTCCCCCGCGCCCGCCGCCGACGACGAAGAGTCGGCGCGCGCCGCGGAGGTTGGCCGGGGCCTCCTCCTCCTCGGCGAACTCCACGGTGATGGACTCGTCGGGCTCCATGCGGCCCTGCACTAGCACGGGTTGGGAGCGGCGGCGCCCCCTTGCCGCCGCCGTCGCTGGGGCGGCGGATCACGAAATATCAAGAGCTTGCGCCGACCTGGACGACGGCTCCCGGCGCGGCGCGGGCCGCAGCGCTCCTCGGTCGACGGCTCAGGGCGGGGGCAGCTCGCCGGACAGCAGCACGTCCCGCATCGCGGGGCTGAGCCGCGCGAGGCGGTGGCGCCCGTCGACGCACGCGAGCTTGGTCGTCGCGGTGACGAGCACCGTGTCATCCCGACGAACCTTGTAGCCGAAGGTCACCGAATAGGGCTCGATCGTCTCGACGCGCGTCTCGACGGCGAGCCGATCGTCGAAGCGCGCGGGCGACCGGTAGCGCGTCCGCACCTCGACCACCGGCAGGTGCACGCCCCTCGCGGCCCAGTCGGCGTACGTGACGCCCCGCTTGCGCAGCCACTCGACCCGCCCCTCCTCCAGATAGGCGAGGTAGCTCGCGTGGTGGACGATGCCCATGAGGTCGGTCTCGCAGAAACGCACGCGGAACGTGTGGACCGAGGCCGCGCGCGCCGGATCGATGCCGTGGCGGCTCGCTTGCAGGCTTGCCATGTTCGGCGGAGTACCACACGGCGTTGCCATTGCCGGAAAATCTGCGATGAAGGCCGCATGCGCTGGCCACCTCGCAGGACCGTTCGAGCCCTCTCGGCCGCGGCGTGGTGCGCGCAGTTCGCCGTGCTCGACAGGCTCGCCCCGTCGGCGCGCTCCCCGGTGGTGCACACGCTCTGTGTGCTCGCGTCGGTCGCCCTCGGCCTCGCCGTGCTGGAGCTCGCCACCTCGCGCGCCCGAAGGTGGGCGGCGGCGATCGCGTACGCGCTCGTCTACGCGGTCCAGGCGACCGCGGTGCGCTTCTACAATGCGCCGCTCGACCGCCAGCTCGTCGAGAGCGCGGTGGCCGCCGCCTCCGACGTGCGCCCCGTGCTCTGGCAGCTCGCGCCGATGTTCGCGGCGCTCGTCACGTTCGGCGCGCTCGTCGAATACGCGCTGCTCGCGCTCGCGTCGCCGCGCACCACGTCGCTCCGGCGCGCCGGCCTCGCGCTCGTGCCGCTGCTCGCGCTGCCCTTCGTGGGCCTCCGCGCGGCCACGCCGGAGCTGCGAATGGTGGACGCTCTCCGCGGGCTCGTCCCCACCGCGCGCGCGTCGGGCCACGCGTCGATCACGCTGCCGCTCCTGCCCACGAAGGCGCGCGCGCTGCCCAGCGTGCTCTTCGTCTTCGGCGAGAGCGTGCGCGCCACCGACTTCTGCTCCGCCCACGTCGACGACTGCCCGGTGGCACCCCAGGTGAACGCGCTCCTCCCCGACCGCGTCGCGCTCGGCACGCTGCGGTCGCTCGCGAGCTACACCGCCATCAGCGTGGGCGCCGTGTTCACCGGACGCACCCAGCTCGGCACGGCGCAAGAGCTCGCGGCGGCGCCCACGCTGTTCGACTTCGCGCGGCAAGTCCGCGCGGGCAACGAGCGCCCCCACGTCGTCTACTACTCGGCGCAGTGGTCCACGATCTTCGAGCGGGCCAACGCGCTGGAGGCGACCGATCGCCACCTTGACGTCGAGGACCTCTTCGGCCGAAAAATCGAGGACAGCACCGACATCTACGCGGAGGGGGTCGACCGCCGCCTCGTCGACCGCATGATCGCGGATCTTTCCACGTTCCCTACGCCGCAGCTCCTCACGCTGCACCTCGGCGGCACGCACGTGCCCTACTACATGGATCCAGCCGACGCGCCCTTCCACCCCTACAGCGCGGTGGTGTCGTGGAGCCAGCTGCCCGAGCTCCACCGCACCTACCAGAACGCCATTCGGGCGCAGGACCGCGAGGTAGCGCGCGCGATCCACGCGTTCATCGCGGCCCAGGGCGCGCGCCCATGGGTCGTGCTCTTCACGAGCGACCACGGCGAGGCGTTCGGCGAGCACCGCGCCATCCACCACGGACAGAACCTGTTCGACGAGCAGATCCACGTGCCCGGGTTCGTCGCGTGGGGCAACGGCGCGCTCTCCGAGGTGCAGGCGCGCGATCTACGCGCGCACGCGGCCGCGCCCACGTCGCACCTCGATCTGCTGCCCACGCTGCTCGATCTCTACGGCGTGTACGACAGCGTCGTGCTGGAGGGGCACCGCAAGGAGCTCCTCGGCTCGAGCCTGCTCCGGCCAGCCCCCACGGCGCCGCGCGCGCTCCCCATCTCGAACTGCTCGGCGGGTTACCGGTGCCCGCTCAACACCTGGGGCATGCTCGGCGACTCGCACGCGCTCATCGCGCAAGCGTGGGACGGCGACTACGCGTGCATGCCCCTCCTCGCGAACGAGAACGCGAGCGCGCCCGTAGTGAATGCAGAATGCACACGTCTCCGCGAGGCCTCCAAGCGCTACTTCGAACGGCAGCCGAACGGCGCGCCGAACCGCTGAGCTGTCGCACGGCGCGGCGCTCGAAGCTGGAGCGCGCGCTCGTCTCCTCCCAGCGCGCGCGCCTGCTGCACGCCTGCTATACACATGGAGCGTGCCGAGCACAGACAACAAGCGCCGCCTCCCCGTGCTGAAGTCCGCGCCCGAGCCGTCGGACGCCGACGAGGAGGATCGCCCGCCGTGGCACTGGGTCGGCTTCGGCACGGTCGGCATCTTCGGCGCGTGGCTCCCGCTCATGGCGGTCGCCCAGAAGCTCTCCGACGCGCTCATCCTCCGCGCGGTGGGCCACGTCGGCAGCGCCGAAGAGGCGGCGCGCTCCCTGGCGAACGCGTCTGCCCAGGATCGCCTGCGCGTCGGGCTGATGCTCGCCATCCCGCACGGGCTCGCGCTCGCCATCGCCGCCGTGGCCGGAGGCTTCCTCGTGGGCCGTTTCGGCAAGGGCCTCGGCCCTCGCGAGGCCGCGATCGCCGGCGTCGCATTGGGGATCGTCATCGGCGGGCTCACGTTCGGCGTCGTGGGCGTGTCGGGCTTCTTGGCGCCGCTCGCCCTGGCCACTCCGTTCGCCGCCGCGGGCGGCGCGCTAGGGCGGCGGAGGGCGCGCCGCGCCGCCACGTCGGCGCCTACTTGATCGGCTCGAGCTTCTTCTGGCCGTAGGTGGCCCGCAGGTAGCTGCGCAGGGAGAACGCCTCGCGGCCGTATTTGTCGACCGTGCCGTCCGGCCAGCGGATCTCGAGGGTGGCAGCGTTGCGCCCGGCCGCGCACGCGGGAAGCCCGCCGAGGCCGAAGAGCAGCGTGCTCCCGTCGATGCTGTCGTACGTGCCGCGGCTCGACTTCTTCTCGCGCACGATCACGCGATCTCCCACCCGGACCGTGACCTTCGTGCCGAACGCGTCGCCGTGCACCTTTGCGCCGTCACCACGCACCTGGAGCGCGAGCCACGTGTTGTCCTGGCCGAGGGTGTTCTCGAAGAGGAGGTTCGCCCGCCCGCCGCCCTGATCGCGCGCGCCGAAGAGCAGATCGGCATCGCCGTCGTGGTCGATGTCGGCCCAGGCGAGGTTCTGGCCGGCCTTGCCGCGCTTGCCGCCGGGGGCCGTGTCGTTCACTCCCGACGTGAGGCCGAGGCTCGTGAACGCGCCGTCCGCGCCCTGATGAAAGAGCCCCAAATAGCCCTTTTGCTGCGGATCGAAGAAGCTCGCCTCGTACTTGTCGGTGCGGGTGACCGAGAGATCGAGCCGACCGTCGTTGTCGAAGTCGACGATCGCTGCGTCGATGTCGCCCTCGTTGTAGGGGAGCCCACGGGAGAGAAACTCGTTGGCCAAGGCGAAGCCGGCGTCTCTCCCTTTGTTGACGAGGAGCTGGCTCGGATCACTCCAGAGCCGGCTCTCGTCGGCCCCGTCGGCGTGGCTGATGGTCGTGAGCCACACGTCCGGCAGCCCATCGCCCGTGATGTCGGCGCAGTCGACACCGAACCCGTTGCTCCCCACGATCTTGTCGGGCGTGACGGGCTGCGCGTCCTTCCCGTTGCCAGTGCGCGGATTGAAGTAGTTGCCAGTCGCCAGCGCGGCGAACCCGCGCTCCGACGCGACGTCGGTGAACGCGCCCTTGCCGTCGTTCTCCCAGAGCTGATTCCACCCGTTCCGGACGCTCACCCCGTAGGTCGACACGAAGACGTCGAGATCGCCGTCGTCGTCGTAGTCGCAGGCCACGAGCCCGTCCGTCGGTTGTGCCGGCACGCCGGGCAGGCGCTCGCCGGTCACGTCGGTGAAGGTCCCGTCGCCCTTCCCGAGCAGGAACGCGTTCTTCGCCGCGTAGCTCGTGTGGCCATTGCCCAGGAAGAGGTCGACCTTCCCGTCGTTGTCGAAGTCGGCGAACACCGCGTTCGCGACGTACTTGACGCGCTCGACGCCGCTCCCGGCTTTGGGCGTGAAGTGCCCTCTTCCGTCGTTCAACAGCACCACGCTCGTCTGCCCGGGGAGGTCGATGTCGAGGCCCGCGAAGCAGTCTTGGTCTCCGTCGTTGTCGACGTCAGCGAACACGAGGAAGCCCGCCTGCACTCCGCGTAGACCCGACGCCTCGGAGATGTCCTCGAAGGTGCCGTCGTGCTTGTTGCGAAAGACCAGGTGTTCGAACGGGATGCCCTTCTGGGGGTTCGGGAAGAGCGAGTGCATGACCGCGTCGTCCCAGCCGTCTCCGTCGACGTCGACCAAAGCGAGGCGGCTGTGGTCGTTGATGGGGATGGGCGTCGCCGGGCTGGGCACGAAGTTGCCCTTCTGGATGCCGCTCTTCTCCGAGATGTCCTTCAGGTAGTTCTGCGCGGGCGCGACGAGCTCACGCGCCGTGCACTCGGTCCCGGGCGCCACGACCGCGGATCCGCCGTCGTCCGCTGTGCCGCCGCCGCCCCCGGGCGTCGCCGTGGCGCTGCACGCCGCCGGCAGGGCGAGGACGAGCGGCAGCAGCGGGAGCGCCGCCGCGACGAGGAAGCGGGGACCTGACGTGTGGCGAAGGAGAGACATCGACGCCAGGTGTGACCGGGATCCGCGCGACATGCACGTCTCAATTGCGCTCACAGCCGCTCGCGGGGGGCGGTCACGCCCGGGGCGGTCAGGCCCGGGGCGCGTCGAGGGTGAACGTGTCGGCCCAGTCGGCTCGCACCTGGCCGCTCGCGTCCTTCAGCCACCGCATGCACAGGCGTTGAGGGACGCGAATGGTCGACGGAGCCTTGTAGGTGCCGAACACGTGATCCCAGAGCGAGGTGGTGACGCCGTGGTTGAAGCGCGCGTCGACGAAGTGGTGCGTGAAGTGGTGCCGACGCGCCCAGCGCGCGTAGGGCCCCACGCCGCCGGTCACGTGCTCGAGCCTATGGAGCACCTCGTACGCCCCGTAGAAGGCGAGCAGCCCCACTGTGTACGCGAGGCCAATCGCGGAGCCCGCGATCGCCACCGCGGGGACGGCGACCACCGAGCCCGCCGCGGCGCCAGCGCACAGCTTCTTCCACGTGGGGGCGAAGTAGTCGCCCTGGCTGTGGTGGCGGATGTGCTCGACCGCGAACGGGTTCTTGCGGAACCGCTTGTCGTGCCCGAGCCAGCGGTGGATGACGTACTCGAGGAAGGTCCACGTGAGCGCCCCCGAGAGCGCCGCGACGAAGGCCCACACCACCGACTTGCCAAGCTCGCTCATCGTCGTGACTCCCCAGTGTTCGCTGTTCTTCGTGCCTTCGAGGGCCGCGCGTCCGGCGGAAGATGCTCTTTCAGGTCGAGCACGTCGAGGGAGCTGGCCGCGTCGGCCGCGTCGGGCGAAGCGCCCCACCCCACGAGCAGCGCGCGCACGCCCGAGAGCAAGAGCCGCTCGGTGTCGATCGCGCCGGCCGCCCGGCTCGCCTGCTTCTCCATCTGCAGGACGCCCTGCGCCAAGCCGAACAGGCAGAGCGTGCGCTCGACGTGATCGCCCGCGGCGAGCTTCGCCCGCCTCGCTCGCCGCCGCGAGCGCGACGCTCACGCCCTGGAACGTCGCCATCATGCTCGCCATGATCGGCTCGGCGGCGCCGTCGTCCTCCACGAGGACCCGCGGATCGGCGAGGGTGGTGGCGAGCAGGCCAAAGCGCTCGGGGGTGGCCCGCGCGAACTCACGGTAGGAGCGCGCTAAGCGAAGACCACGGCGAGCGGCGACGCGTCCCGGGGAGAGGCGCCCCGGCCGCGCTCGAGGTGAGCGCGGGCGTCCGCCAGGGCCTGCAGCACGAGCTGCGCGTAGAGCGCGTCCTTCGAGCCGAAGTAGCGGTACAGCGCGCCCGGCGTGTAGTCGACCGCGGCCGCGAGCTTGTGGATAGAGAGCCCCGCGAAGCCCTCGCGCTCGACCATGCCCATGGCCGCGTCGAGGATGCGCCGCTGGTTGTCGCCGTGGCGACGCGCTCGCGGGTGCTCGGCATTTCGTAAACCATGGTCATTTAGTAAATGACGTTCACGCTTTCGTCAAGGGCGCTCGTGCACGGTCCTCGTCGGGCTCCCAAATTGGGCGTCCTGGGCGGGGCTGGAGGGCGCGGGAGGGTCGGCGCGAGGCCGCGCTCAGTCGTCGTCGACGCCGTTCTCGCCGAGGGTCTCCCACTCCATGCGCGCGAGCGGCACGCTGTCGGCGTACACGGCCATGGGCGCCACGGCCCGCACCACGTCTTTGACCTGCACCGGGAGGCCGTCGATCACCATCGGGCCTCGGGCGTAGCCGGCGAGCTCGAGCGCCGTCTCGAGGAGCGACTTGGTGACGGGCGGCTCCTCTTGGATCGGCGCGTCCTCCGGGAGGTTCGCGGCCTTGCGCGCGTGCTCGAGCGCGTGGCGGAGGCCCCCCATCTCGTCGACGAGCTTCTTGTCGAGCGCCTGCTGCCCCGCCCACACGCGCCCTTGCCCGACGGCGTCCACCTGCTCGCGCGTGAGCTTGCGACCCTGCGAGACGCGGTCGACGAACACGTCGTAGAACTGCCCCACTTTGCGCTCGAGCTCGGTGCGCTCGTCGGGGTGAAGCCGCGGAAGAACGACTCGGCGTCGGCGCGCGGCGTGGTCTTTCGCACCTCGACGTTCACGCCGAGCTTGGCGAGCAGGCCGCTCACGTCGGCCTTGCCGTAGAAGATGCCGATGCTCCCGGTCACCGTGAGCGGCAACGCGTAGATCTTCGTGCCGGCCGCCGCGACGTAGTACCCACCGCTCGCCGCGATGGAACCCATCGACACGATGAGCGGCTTCTTCTGCGCGAGGAGCCGCAGCTCTCGCCACATGACGTCGGCCGCGAGCGAAGAGCCGCCGGGCGTCTCGACGCGCAGCACCACGGCGCGCACGCTCGAGTCCTCGCGGAGGCGCTTGGCGCTCTCGGCGATGGTGTAGCTGCCGCAGAGCTTCATGCCGAGCAGCGGCACCGTGCTCGAGCGGCCGTCGATCATGTCGCCGTCGACGTACAGCAGGCCGACCTTGTTTCGCTGGCCGAAGCGGAGCGGCGCGACCGCCTCTTCGACGTATTTCTCGACGTTGACCTTGCGGCCGACGACGTCCTGCGTGACCCGGTCGAGCTCGTCGTCGAAGGCGAGCGTGTCGACGAGCTTCGCGTCGCGCGCCTCGACGGCGACGAACGGCCCCTTGCGCGTGACCTCGCGGATCTGCGCCTCCGGCATGTGCCTGTAGAGCGACATGTTGCGGACGAACACGGCCTCGTTGTTGCGGAGCAGGTCCTCCCTGGTCGGCGCGCGCCACGTCGCTCGCCGAGCGGTTCATGAGCTGCTCGGGGGCGGACTTGTGCGCGCCGATGCGGACGAACTCGGCCTTCACGCCGATCTTGTCGAGGAGCCCCGCGAGGTAGATGTGCGTGCTCTTGAGCCCGGAGTAGCGCACGCCGCCCGCCGGGTTCAGCACGACGCGGTCGGCGCTCGCGCACGCGAAGAGGCCCTTCGGCCCCGCCGTCTCGAAGCTGCACACGACCTTCTTGCCGCGCGCGCGGAGGAGGCGGAACGCGTCGGCGAGCTCTTCGGCGTGGGCGAACGACGTCGCGGGCTCGTCCCGGAGGAGCAGCGTGACGGCCTCGATGTCCGACCGCTCGGAGAGCCGCCACAGGCGCCGGAGCAGGCGCACGTGGCTGCGGGTGCCGGGGGTCGCCTCGAGGCGCAGCGTCACGGCGTGGCCGCTCCGCGGGATGCTCGCGGGGCTGCCAAAATCGGCGAGCCCGGCGGTGAGGTACTGGCCAGTGTCGGTGGTCCTGCCGAGGGCGTTGCCCACGATCGCGCCGCCGCCGAGCGACGCGCCGCGCAGGTTGAGCTCGAGGCCGAGCGTCGCGAGGTAGGCCGGATCGCTCTGGCTCAGGTTGCCCACCTCCACGTCGCCGCGGGCGCGGCCGACGCCGGGGATGTCGATCCCGAGCACCGCGCGGGGTCGCGCCTGATCGGCGCCGTCGTAGTAGCGCACCTCGGCGCCGACCTCGAACGCGCGCGTGCCCGTGGGGCGGAAGGAAGCGGCGGCCACGTACTGGCGATCGAGCACCGGCAACAGCGCGCGCGACGCGCCGGTCTGCAGGGGGAAGCTCGCCGGCCCGTTGAAGTCGTGCGCGACGAGGCCGAAGGCGAGGCGAGGGCTGGGTCGGTACGAGACTCCGGCGCTCAGCGCGACGATGCCACCCACGCTGCGGTTGGGCGAGAACGAGGTCTGGAGGGTGGCGCCGAACGAGAGCGAGCGCGACACGCTGTAGCCGAGGCCCCACGTGAGCCACACGTAGTCTTGGCCGAAATAGGGCCCACCCGCGGTGCTCGGCGGAGAGATGTAGTCTACACGGAAACCCGCCCCGAGGCCCCACATGACGGGCGTGGAGAGATCGAACGAGTGGCCACACGCGACGCGCTGCGTGTCGGTGCAGCGCACGCCGGTCCAGCGGAGCTCTTTCCCGGTGAGGAACCCCAGGTTCGCGGGGTTCAGCACCAGGGCCTCGCCGGAGTCCTCGCTCGCGGCGCTGCGGCCCGGGGAGAACACGCGCTCGCCTCTCGCGGGGAACGGCTCGGCCCGCGCGAGGCCGGCCGACGCGACGAGCGCGAGCAGCGCCCCCGCGCCCGAGGCCACGAGGCGTGACCTGCCAGACCTGCCAGACCTGCCAGACGTGCGTGCGGTGCGAGACTGCGGGGTTGGGCGCTTCACGAGACTCCTTGCCGGCGTGCGGCGTGCGGGCGATTCAGCCGAGCGTGGCCAGCTCGCGCAGCGCCGCCGCCTCGGCCTCGAAGGTCTTCTTCACGAGCTCGGAGTAGACGAGCTTCTCGGCGACGCCCCGGGCGAGCGACACGTTGAGGTCGAGCGTGCCTCGCACGGTGCGGCGCGTGCGCCCGGTCTCCAGCGGCTCGAGGAGGTAGCTGCCGCTCGACGCGAAGTACTTCTGCCACTCGGGCTTCACGTTCGCCTTCACGCGCCACGAGGCGGCGTGCCGGCGAATGTCGTACACGGTGGTCTCTTCCCACGCGCACATCTCGGGGGTGACGTACTTCTGGGCGAACGCGGGGATCTTCACGTTGGCGCGGAACGACCACACGCGCTCGAGGCGATCGACGTCGACCTTGTGCGTGAGCTGCGTGAGGGCCTCGATGTGCGGCAGGCGGGCCGAGAGCTTCGCCCCGAGGTCGGGCGAGAGGAACGCGAGCTCGAGCGCATCGAGAGGATGTCGAACTCGTGGGTTATCTCGAACTGCACGTCATTCCTTGCGCTTTCGTGGCGGGTCGCAGCGGCGTGCACCTGCCACCGTGGTTACAACATACCCCGAGCGCGCGCGACTTCCTGGATTTCGGGCGGCGGCGCGCGAGCTCGTCGTGATCCTTCACGGGCAGAAAGCGCGAGGCAGCCCCGTCGCGCGGCACGACCACGTAGCCCGCGTCGAGGGCGGAGGTGAGCTCCTGCAGGAGCCTCTCGAACTGAATGGCGACGCGCCCCTGCACCTTCTTCTCGACCGCGAAGTACGTCCAAGGGATGTTCGCGGTCGCGAGGGCCTCGGCCGACACGAGGAACGTGTTCGTGTTGAAGACGGGCACCGACGCGCCGTCGAAGCCCGCCGGCAGGCGGAACTCCTCGACCACCTGCAGTTTTCCGTGCGCGTGCACGGGGACGCCGCCGCGATCGCCGGGGGCCTTCTTGCAGACCTCCACCATCACCTGCTTCTTCGACTCGAGGAAGCGCCCGAGCACGACCGGATCGATCGACGCGCCGAGGTTGTCGAGGTTCGCGATCCACACGGTCTTCGGGCCCTCGCCGCCGCGCGCGAGGAACTGGCCCAGCAGCGGCGTGCGCCGGAGCGCGTCGACGAGATCGCCGTGGCCGGTCGCGTACGCGCTGGGATCGCCGTCGTCCTCGCGAAACAGGCCACCCTCGGGCGCGAGGCGCAGGCCTAGGTCCTGGGTGAACTGGTGGACGTGGTCGGGGGCGCTGCGCGCGCGGAGCGCCTCGCGAATGCCGCCGTCGGTGGCCTCGCTCGTCATGAGCCAAAGGGGATCGGCGCCTTGGCCTTCGCGCCGGCGCTCGCGTTCTCCGCGAGCCGCAGGTCGAGGAACGTGCGGCCGTCGAAGGCCTCGACGAGCGCCTTCACGACGCCGCCCATGCGGGTCGCCATGCCGCCGGCGAGGACGCAGAACGCGAGCTCGCCTCGGTCGATCGCCGCTCGCCCGAGGGCGCCCAGCCGCTCCGCTTCGGCGCTGCCGGGCTCGGGGAGCGAGAGGAGCTCCGTGTCGCGCGGCGGGGTCACGTCGCCGGTCAGGCGGTTCTTCGCGAAGAGCGCGGCCTTGTCGGCGAGGCCGGCGGCGAGCTCGACGAGGCGGGCGTCGCGGAAGCCCGCCGCGTCGAGGCGGGCCCTGAGCTGCGGGTCGAGCCCCGCGAGGTCAGACGCGAGATCGGACACGAGAGCGGCTGCGGTCATGGGCGCAGTGTCGCGCCATTTTCGCGGCGGAGGTGAGAAAAGAGGTGCGAGAAGAGGTGCGAGAAGAGGTGCGAGAAGAGGCGACAAATGTGACTCAGGGTTGGCGCGACGGCCCGGGAAGGTGTTCACTCGTAGGGGCGTAGAATCAGGGACGGAGCAGGGAGATGGGCATCACGCACCGCACGCACCGCACGCACCGCACGCACCACAACGCGATCGCCCCGCATCGCGCGGCGTCGTGGCTCCGCTTCACGGTCGCGGGCGCGTTTGCCCTTGTGGCGATGCCCGCGTGTGTGGCGACCGCGCCGTCCGACAGATCGGGCGGGGCAAGTAGTCATCCACCTTGACCAAACGGGGTCGCTCGCGTGGACCCGCTTCGGCTGGGCTCGCAGCGCACGATTGACGCCGCGCGCGCGCCGCTGTAACCCGTCGGAACGTAACCGCTTGCGCCCGTAGCTCAGCTGGATAGAGCGTCGGCCTTCGAAGCCGAATGTCGTAAGTTCGAATCTTACCGGGCGTGCCGCTTCTTCATGGGATTCCGCGCGAGGCCCTTCGCGACCACCTACAGGCCGCCCGCGCGGCACTGACACGTGGGGCTCGTCGTCCCGTCGCAACACTGCGTCCGGCCCGACTCCGCACCCGCACACGCCCTGGTGATGAACAGCCCGTTGCCGCAGTTCCCAGGGGTCTGCTCGCTCGCCTTGCCTCGCCGGCCGGGGGGCGAGCGACCTGCAGGACCTGCTAGGGTGCGCGCGCCATGACCGCGTACCCCACCCTGCTCTCGCCCATCGATCTTGGCCCTCTGACGCTCAAGAACCGCGTCGTGATGGGCTCGATGCACACCGGCCTCGAGGACCGGTTCTTCAACTACGGGAAGCTCGCCGCTTACTTTGAAGAGCGGGCGCGCGGCGGCGTCGGGCTCATCATCACCGGCGGTATCTCCCCCGAACCGCCAGGGGGTGGCTCTTGCCGTTCGGCGGCACGCTGAACCGCCGCGCCGACGTGTACTTCCACCGCAGACGAGCGCCGCGCACGCGCACGGCGGCAAGATCGCTGTGCAGATCCTCACGCGGGGCGGTACGGCTACCACCCGTTCGTCGTGTCGTCGTCGGCGAAGAAGTCGCCCATCTCGCCGTTCAAGCCGCGGGCGATGATGCGCTTCGAGATCAAAGCCACCGTGCGTGACTACGCGCGGTGCGCGCGCCTCGCCAAGCTCGCGGGGTACGACGGCGTCGAGATCATGGGCTCCGAGGGGCATCTGCTGAGCCAGTTCTCCTGCCCGCGCGTCAACGAGCGCACCGACGAGTACGGCGGCCCGGTGGAGAACCGCATGCGCCTCCCCGGTCGAGGTCGTGCGGGCCGTGCGCGAGGCCACGGGCCCCGACTTTCTCATCGTGTACCGCATGTCGCTCCTCGATCTGGTGCCGGGCGGCAACGCGTGGCCCGACATCGTCACCATCGCCAAGGCGGTCTCTGGCGGCGGGCGCCGACGTCCTGCAACACGGGTATCGGCTGGCACGAGGCGCGGATCCCCACCATCGCCACGCAGGTGCCTCGCGCGGCGTTCCGCGCGCTCACCGCGAAGATGCGCGCCGAGCTCGACATCCCGGTCATCGCGTCGAACCGCATCAACACCCCGGAGGACGCCGAGGACCTCCTGGCGGCGGGCGACGCCGATCTCGTCTCGATGGCTCGGCCGCTGCTCGCCGACGCTGACTTCGTGAACAAGGCGGCGGCGGGCGAGCCCGAGGCCATCAACACGCATCGCGCAACCAGGGGCTGCCTCGACCTCACCTTCCAAGGCAAGCGCGCCACCTGCCTCGTGAACGGCGCGGCGGCTACGAGACGGAGCTTCGTTCACCTGCGCGCCAAGAACCCGAAGAAAATCGCGGTCGTGGGCGCGGGCATGGCCGGGCTCGGTCGCCACGGAGCCGGGAAGCGAGGCCACGCGGTCACGCTCTTCGAGGCGGAGGGCTCCATCGGCGGCCAGTTCCGGCTCGCCGCGCGCGTGCCTGGCAAGGAGGAGTTCTCCGAGACGATTCGCTACTTCGAGACCGAGCTCAGGAAGACCGGCGTGGAGGTGCGCACCGGCACGCGCGCGACGCGCGCCGAGCTCGGGGGCTACGACGAGGTCGTCGTGGCCACGGGCGTCGTGCCGCGCGTTCCGCGGCTCGACGGCGTGAAGCACCCTGGGTCGTGAGCTACCCCGATCTCTCTCGGGCAAGGTCGAGGCGGGGCGGCGCGTGGCCGTGATCGGCGCCGGCGGCGTGGGCGTCGACGTGTGCGCCTACCCTCCTCGAGGAGGGCGCGCCTCGGTCACGCACTACGCCACGCAGTGGGGATCGACCTCAGCGGAGAGGCGGTCGGCGGCCTCGCGAAGGCCGCGCCGCACGAGGCGCCGCGCGAGGTGTGGCTGCTCCAGCGGCGGGCCGGCGACAAGAAGATGGGGGCTGGCCCTGGCAAGACCACCGGCTGGGCCCACCGCCTGCTCCTGAAGGCCTACGGCGTGCACATGCTGGCCGACGTCGAGTACGTCGCGATCGACGATCGCGGCCTCCACGTGAAGGTCGGCGGCGTGCCGCAGGTGCTCGACGTGGATCACGTGGTGCTCTGCGCGGGCCAAGAGTCCGCGCGCGAGCTCGCGGGCTCTGCCTCCGAGGGCGAGCGCATCGGGCGGGCGAACGTGCACGTCATCGGCGGCGCGAAGCTCGCGGGGGAGCTCGACGCGCGGCGCGCCATCCTGGAGGGCGCGCGGGTCGGCGCGGCGCTCTGAGACGCGGCCGAGCCGCCGGTGTACGACGCCGAGCTCCGGAGAGCGACCCTGTACGGCACGCCCGCCAGCGCGAACGCCATGGGGCTCGCGCCGGGGCTCCACCGCGGGACCCTCCGCACGTTCGTCGCCGGGAGCCCACGCTACGTGGCCGGCGGTCGCTGATCGGAAGCGCGTTTTCCGCGCGGGCGCTCAAGCTCTGCCGTGGCTAGACTCCGGCCATGGACCCCGTAGAACTTCGCGCCAGCCTCCGCGTTCTCTGGCCGTCGCACAAGTCGACGGAGACGTCGACCACGACGAACGGCACCTGCCTCCGGCATCGGGAGCCAGCCTAACGTCCGCGTGCGCCCGGACGAGCGCGTCGATCTGCCGGCCTCGCTCGCCGCTCTGCGCTCCGACGAGGCCGGGAGCCGACGTTCCGCGCCGCCGTGGCGATGGCCAACGTGGACGGCCGCTGCTCGCTCCCAGGAGCACTCGCTCCTCATGCGCATTCGCGCCGAGCTCGCCCTGCCCGACGCCGTGCCGCTCGAGGTGATGGAGGAGGAGTGGGCCCACCGCATGCAGGAGACCCGCGCGCGCATCGACCGGATCTCCGACAAATTCCTCGACGAGATGGCCGCGCGCGAGACAGTGCTCTCGCAAGAGGCCTACGAGCGCATGGTGGCCGACCTCGAGCGGAAAAAGGACGCGCTGCTCCGCGACGCCGTGAGCTCGAGCGAGTAGCCCGACGAGGCGGCGACGAAGGGCCAAGCTCGCGGATCGGGGGGTGGTAGCCTGGCGGCCGCGCAGCAGGAGGATCATGCAGAAGCTCGTCCGAGGCATCCACCACTTCCAGAAGAACGTGTTCCGCTCCGAGCGAGCGATGTTCGAGCGGCTCGCGAGGGGCAGCACCGGACACGCTGTTCATCACGTGCTCGGACTCCCGAGTGAACCCGAACCTGCTGACCGGGACGCACCCCGGCGAGCTCTTCATCTTGCGCAACGCGGGCAACATCGTTCCCCCGAGCGGCGCCCCGCTGAACGGCGAGGCCGCGACGGTCGAGTACGCCGTCGCGGTCCTGGAGGTCGAGGACATCATCGTGTGCGGGCACTCCCACTGCGGGGCGATCGGCGCGCTCCTCGACCCCTCGAGCACCGCCGAGCTGCCCGCCATGCGCGCGTGGCTCGACTACGCCGAGGAGACCCGCCAGATCGTCACCAAGTGCTACGCCGACCTCGAGGGCGAGCCCCTCCTCACTGCGGCGATCGAGGAGAACGTGCTCGTGCAAATCGAGAACCTTCGCACGATGCCTGCGGTCGCCGCGCGCCTCGCCAAAGGGGATCTCGGCCTGCACGGCTGGGTCTACAAGATCGAGACCGGCGACGTGTTCGCCTACGACACCGACGCCGAGCAGTTCTTCGCGCTCACGGAGGAGCTGGTCGGCCCGGCCAGCACGGCGGCCGCTCAATCGCGCCCATCCACTCGGATTTGACCGTCGCGGCGGCCCGGTCAGGTGGCGGCGCGCCCATCACCCTCACGGAGCGCGGCCTCGAGCTCCGCGATCGGAGCCTCCAGCGTGGCGATCGCGCGCCCAGAACTCGGGCGACTCGAGGTCCTCGCCGATCGACGCGCGCGGGCCACCTCGTGCGCGAGCGCGCCGCCGGTGGCGCGGAGGAACGCCTCGTAGCGAGGAGGAAGTCAGGCCCTCCTCGAGGAAGCGCGCGTAGAGCCCGCGCGACAGCAAATAGCCGAATGTATACGGGAAGTTATAAAACGACAAGTCCGGGATGAAGAAGTGCAGCTTCGAGGCCCAGAAGAGGGGATCCTCGGCGCCCACCTGGAGCGCCTCGTCGAACACCTCGCGCTGCGCCTCGACCATGAGCGACGACAGGCGGCTCGCGGGCACCTCCCCCTGCGAGCGCAGCTCGTAGAAGCGGCTCTCGAAGAGAAAGCGGGCGGGCACGTCGAGCAGGAACGCCGCGGCGTCGCCCGCGACCTCCCCGAGCAGCTGCGCACGCGCAGCCGCGGAGATGCCTGGCTCGGCCAGCAGGCCGGCGGAGAGGACGCTCTCGGCGAAGGTGGAGGCGGTCTCGGCGAGGGTCATCGGGTACTGCCGCGCGAGCATCGCGAGCGTGCCCGCGAGCACGTGATGGTGGAACGAGTGGCCAAGCTCGTGCGCCAGCGTGGAGACGTCGCCGAGCGCGCCCTGGTAGGTCATGAACACCCGCGACTCGCCCGTGAGATCGCTGCCGGTGCAGTAGGCGCCGGGGCGCTTGCCGGCGCGCGGCTCGGCCTCGATCCAGCGCTGGCGAGGGCCTCGTCGACGTGGGCGGCGAGGGCGGGGTACGAGCCCGCGAAGGCGCGGCGCACGAGGTCTCTGCCGCGCTCCCAAGGGATGCGCTCGGTCTCTGGCAACGGCAGCGGCGCCTCGAGGTCGTACCAGGCGATCGCGGGGAGGCCCATGGCGCGGGCCTTGAGGAGCAGACCCCGGGCGCGCGCGAGCGGGCGCCCGCCCACCACCGCCTCGTTCATCGCGTCGAGCGTGCGGCGAGAGATGCCCGCGTCGTGGAGCGCGGCGTCGTGGAAGTGCTCGACGCCGCGGCGTCGGTAGAGCGCGAGGCGCGTGCCGCTGATGCGGTTGAGCGCCGCTGCCGTGACGTCGGAGACCGCCTCTCCCACGCGCGGTTCCCCGCGGTGAACGCGGCCTGCGCACGGCGCGATCCGGCACCGGCATGCGCGAGCGGCGCGCGGCCATGGGGACGACCTCGTGGGTGCCGTCGGGGAGGGTCGGGCTGGAACGAGAGCTTCCCGGCGACCGTGTCGTAGAGGCGACCCCAGCCGAAGATGCCGTCCGTCGCGAGGTCGGACGCGAGGGCCTCGAGCGCGGCGGGCATACGCCGCTGGGCGTCGACCCGGAGCTGCGAGAGAAAGTGCTCCGCGCCGGCGAGCCGCGGAATCGCCGAGCAGCCCCGCGAGACTTCAGCCGAAGCTGCGCCGAGAGCACGCCGCAGCTCGCCGGCGCACTTCTCGAGCGTCGCTCGAGGGGCGCCCAGCGCGCCCTCCGCGAGCCCGAAGCGCTCGTCGTCCGCCGCGGCCGACGCGAGGCAGGTCACGTAGGAAGATGTGTGGCCAAACCGGCCGAGGCCGTCCTCGTAGCGGAGCACGACCCCCACCCAGGCGTCCTGGGTCTCGCGAGACAGCGCGTCGAGCGCCGTGTCGCCCGCGGCGGTCGCTGACCGAGCTGCTTCATGAGCTGCTTGAGGTCCTTGTTGGGCGCGGCCTCCACGGGACCGGCGGCGGTGACGAACGCGCCTGCGGCGCTCGCCGCGATGGCGAAGACGGGAGCCACTTTCGAAGGGTGGGCATGGCGCAGTGATGCGAGGGGCGGGCCTGTTGATATTGATGCTCAACGGAGAACGGTTCGTTCTCCTATCGCGACGATCCGGCCACCGAAAGCGGGCACGGACCCTGCGCATCGCCTCGCTGAGACCGCCGCCCGCATCCCCGCACCAGGAACGGCGGCTCTTCCACTGGGTCGACTCGTCGGCGCCGGCTGGGCTCGCGATCCTGCACGCGAAGAGAGAACAGGGGCGACAGGCTGGCGCGCGGGACCACGTCGCGTGTGACGATCGCGAGCCCAGCGGCGCGCACGCCCCCAGCGCCCGAGCCTCCGCACGGGTGGGGGAAGCAGAAGACGAAGCGCCCGTCGGTGTGACGCGCGCCGCGCCGCGAGCGCGTAGTCGGCCACGGCGCCGCGGGAGCTCGAAGCGCGCGTGGGCTTCTGCGAGTCGCTCGGCACCACGCCGGCTTGACGTCGAAGTACGGCGGGCTCCCCGTCACGAGGGGAAGCTGCCCGAGCGTCGTGGTCCGGAGATCGCCGTGGACTGGGCTCACGTGCGCCTCGCGGCCCAGGCGCAGGTTCTCGGGCGAAAGAGCGGAAGCTCACCTCCTGGCTTCCACGCCGACGAGGCGCGCGTCGCCGGGGCCCCAGAGCACGAGCAGGCCGACGGTCCCGATGCCGGCTCTCGAGGTCGAGCGTGGTCGCGTCGTCGGGCGCGCCGCCGGCTCGAGCGCGTACGCCGCGGTGAGCACGTCGTCGGTCGAGTGCCGGTGGCCGCGCTTGCGCTGAGCAGACCACGCGCACGTCAGGCCGTCGCGGGTGATGGGCTCCCGCCGTTCTCCTGAGGGCGCGGCGGAAGGGCCAGGGGCGGAGTGCACGCATGGCTCATAGACCACACGGCGCTCTCCTGGCCACGTCGTCGCGCTAGGCGCGGCGGGGAGGCCGAACTCTCCCCGAGCCGCGGCGCGCGAGCTTTGTGGAGCGCTTGCCGTCCGATATCCTCGCGGAGATGGGCGGCACTGGCTTCTCGACGACGTTCACACTTTCGATCCCCGCGAGCAGATAGCGGCAGAGCGCGCTTTCACGAATGTTCTACGCCATCATTGAGACAACATCCGCCGCGGCGAAGGGGGGAAGGCGTACCGTCAGGTCACCGAGGACTTCTCGACATCGCCCACGAAGATGGCGAAGGCCGCGGCGACCTCGTGTCCTTCGTCTTCCGTGATGGCGCTTGGCCTCTGCCAGGCCCAGTCGCACGCCCGCGAGCACTGGTTCCAGCCTACCTGGCCGCTCCTCGCGTCGCGAAGAGCGGCGGCGCGCCCCTCTGCGCTCGACATACTCGCGGCGCGGCGCGGTCGCGTTTCTGTGGATTAGATCAGCTCCGCTGCAGGCCCTGTTTCGACAGCTGCGCGGAGCCGCTCGTCGTGCCCGCGGACACGTCTTCGGAGTGAGCGTGACCGAAGGAGTGATCCCCACCCGGTGAGCGACTCTCTGGAGGAAGCGTCACGTGGAGATGGAGGAAAACCTCCGCGAAGCGGAGCGCGAAGGTCCGCGCGGCGAGCCTGAAGCAGCGCTGCGACTGCGTCGCGCGCTTTCGCGCGCTTCGGAAGGAGGTCGATCTCCGGCCCTGCCCAAGAGACCGGCGAAGGCGAAGAAGCCTCCGAAGCCCGGGATCGAGACCTCGTTTGCCAACGACGGCAAGAGCCGCAACGTCTCCGACGGCAAGGCGACCGCGCTCCCCGACGCGGTCTTTCGGGCCGCCTCTGCTCGAGTCGCCTGGCATCGGCGCTCCCATCACCACCATCCCCGACGGCATCGCGCGGCTCACCGCGCTGCGATCGCTCCACGTGACGGGCGGCACGCGGATGACGCATGATCCCCGAGGTCCTGTTCCGCATGCCCTGTCTCCGCGGTTTCGCGCTCTCGCAGAGCCCGTTCGAGGAGGCGTCGGATCTCGCCAAGATGCCGCGGATCGAGGGCATCCGCCCCACCCAATCTTTGCGGAAGCTGCGGGCGCTCGAGGACCTGCGCTTCGACTTGTTTCCCAACCTCCGGAAGCTCCGGCTCGAGTGGCTCGAGCCTCGCCCACGGGCCGAAGAGCGTCTGGCGCGCGAAGAAGCCCGGGGAGCCTCGAGATCCTCCGACGGAACCATGACGCACCGGTCGGCGTCGATCGCGGGCTTGACCGAGCCTTCGAGCCTCACGTTGTGGCTGGACAAGCCCGGAAGGTCCCGTTCCTCGCGGGCCTCCTGGCGAAGCTGAGGGTCCTCTCCTGATTCAGTCCGAGGCGCTCACCAAGATCGCGGACGACGCGCTGCCGCTGGGCCTCACCCATTTCACGCTCAGCGTCGAGACGGGCACCACGCTCCCCTCGGTCGCGCGGCCCGCGGTTTCACAAGCTCACGCTGACCGGCGCGTTCACCGCGCTGCCGGAGGGGCTCGGCGTCTCGGCGCGCTGAAGCCGGTTTCGGATTCACGGGAAAAGAGCTCCTCGCGTCGATCTCGAGGGCGCGCTCCCGAAGAGCCTCGAGGTGCTCTCCTCTGCGTAATCGCCCGCAGTTGAAGAAGCTGCCGACCTGGGCATCGGAGACCTCGGGCTGCGCTGGAAGCACGTCTCCGCGACGCGCGCACCGGCCTACCGAGCCTCCCGGAGTCGATGCGTCGCCCGCGGTCGCTGGACACGATGTACGTCCAGAGCCTCGCCCAGCTTCTCGGTTTCGCGGCCGCTGTCGATCGGCGAGCTCGGCGCGCTTCGATTTCCCGGCCCTATCGGACAACCCGGCGCTCGGTCCGCTGCCCTCGTCGATCAAGCGCCTGAAGAAGCCGCGGCACCTTGATCCTGCCTGGGTCTCCCGGCGCTTTTCCGCTCGGCGACTGGCTGAAGATCGGCTCCCGCTCGAGAGCTTGTACTGCTCGGACGCGAAGGTCACGAAGGACGAGGCTGGCAGCGCATGGCGCGGTTTCTCCGAACACGCGGGCTTGCCTGACGCGCCGCTTCAACGTTAGCTACCGCTCGAAGGGGTACAGGCGGCGCGAGGAGTCGCACGAGACGGTCTCCGCGCTGGCGAAGCTTGTGGGGGGTGTTCGTAAGGGGGCGTTTCATTAAAACATCGAGCCGCCGCCCATCCACCACTCGCAGTCGCCGAGCTTCACCCCGGCCGCCGGTTCCCCGTCCACACGGTGCACAAGACCCCCAGCGCCACGGTCCGCCGGGGATGGCGACAGGTTGCGGACCGAGCGCCGGGTTCTTGTCGAAGACGAGCGTCCGGCGCGTCACGTCGTAGAACGGGCCAGGGTCGGCGAGGCGCGCGGCCGCGTTTTCGTCCATGTCGGAGATTCAGCGTCGAACCGGCCGATGAGGTTTCGTCGCGACGGCCACCTTGCCACAGAGGACGTCGGCGCCCGCGCCCCGGTCACGCCGCCCAGGTCGATGATCGTTGCCCTTGCAGGTGGTCCAGCTACGAAGACGCGCTTGCGCGTGGAGGCTGCGTCGGCCGCGGCGATAATCGGGGCGTCGCCTGCGGCGTCGCTGCTCCCTTTGCCCGCGTCGTTCGGGGCGCTCGTCTACGCCCGTGTCGCCGGGCGGCGGCGGCGGGGCGGTAGGGGCGGTGGAGGCCGAAGCCGAGGCCGAGGCTGCGACGTACAGCGCGTGGTCTCCACCTCGAACCGCGACGCGCAGGCCGAGACTGCGCAGGCGACCACGTACGCGCCCGCGAGCCTTTGCGGCACGCTTCCGAGGCGCGCGCGCGCTCGCGAAGGCCAGGCGGTGCTGACCTCAAAGTGGGATATGGCCAAGCTCGCGCGGCGACGCGCGGCTGGGACGCGGGGCGCCTGCGGTCGCCGGCGCGACGGGCCGAGGTTGGCCCGGGCCCGACCTTGTGGGCTAGCGGACTTCATGTTAAAGCCTTGCTCGCGTCCTCGCGCTCGCGTCACTGGTGCCGTTGGCAGCCACGTACCAGGCGGCTGGCCCGGCCCCGCACGCGGTCGCCCTGGTCGCGCACGCCGCCACCCCGGCCTCTCACCCACCTGCTGCGGACGCACACGGCAAGATCAGCGCGGCTCGCCGCGCCCACGGCTCCGAGGGCGCCTGCTCTGCCATGGTGCACGCGGGGCTCGGCAGCCTGACCGGCAAGACCACGGTCGACCCGACGCTTCAGGCGAAGACGCTGCGCTTAAAGCTGGACGAGTCGCGTGCGCCCGGCGGCGCGATCGCCATCTCCGACGTTCGCACCGGCCGTGCTCGCGTGGGCGTCCCGCGGGCCCGGCGACTGGGTCCGCGAGGCGCACACATCCAGCGCGAGTGTATTCTTTGTCGTCACGACCGGAAAAATCCTTGACCGGCACCGCGTCTCGCTCACCACCCGGCAGTGCTACACGGACGCCGAGCACGGCATCACCGAGGCGGACCTCGACGACAGCCCCCGCGACCTCGGGTGTGTCCCCTTCTCGGAGGCCCTCGGGCCCCGCATCGCGCCTCAGCGCGCCTCACGCTGAAGCAACTGTCGCCCCTCGAGCCCTCCGCAAGACGGCGGGCGCGCTCGGCTTCGGCGCGGAAGGTGCTCAAGGACGTCGATGCGGCGTTCGGCGAGGCGACGATCCTGGACGATCGGTTCGGTTTCGCGAGGGCGTCGGCCGGCTTCTGAGCGCGATGCCTTCCTCTCCGGCGCGCTCTGGGCGCTACGTGACGAGGGCGAATCAGCGGCGAGAAGGTGAAGCTCTTCGTGCACGACAGCGGCGCGCCAATCGCGCGTAAGTCCGTCGGCCGCGCGATGGCAGCCCCGAGACCGCGGGGGCGATGACCCAGATGTTGGTGGTGACCACGCGGCGGGGACGGCCGCGAAGGCGTTCCGCGAGGCTCGGGGGGAGCGCGCTCCGTGCTGCTGAACGTCAACGTCGCGGGCAAAGACCGGCACCCTCGGTGGGGCGGGCACCCGACGCGCATAATCTCCCCGGTTCGCGGGCTTCGCGCCCGCCGAGAGGCCGGAGATCGCCGTCGCGGTGCTGCTCTCGAAAATGACGTGTCGTGGTGGTCGAAGCGCGTTCGTCGTGGCCTGGGAAAGGTGTTCGAGGCGTACTCGGCGGGCCGGTGAGCCGCACGCTCAGCGCGCGAATCGCACCCAGGTGTCGGGGAGCGGCCCCCCGAGGAGCTTCTCCGCGGACGCCCGATCGAGGAGCGCGAAGGTGAGGGTCCCGCGGAACACCTCCGCGCCCTCCTGCGCGAGGGTGATGCTCATCTTCACGACGCGGTGGGTGTCCGACAGGATTTGCCCGCGGCCATGGACGGGCGCGCCGATACGAACGGGTCGCAGCAGGCGAGCCTCGATGGCGGCCGTGAAGCCGAAGCGCTCCCGAGGCCGAGGACGACCCACGCGCCGGGTTTCGTCGGCGAGCGTACGGCCACTACCAGGCCACCATGCATGAGCCCGGGCGGCCCTTGGAACCGCCGCTCCGGCGGCGGGCAGTCGACGCAGACGACGTCGCCCTCCCGGTAGGGCTCGAGGTGAAACCCCATCGGGTGTCGCGGGCCGCAGCCGAAGCAGGGCTGGTCGGGGCCGAAGGTGCTCAAAGTGATCGAGTGGGGACGCGGTCGGTCATGGCGGAGAGAGGCGATACCGCGGGCGGCCCGCGAAGGGAAGCGAGGCCCCGTGGCGAGGGTTAAACCCCATGCAGACCGCAGGGAACGGGGTCGCCGCCGACAGCCTCAGACATGCCGCTGGCGAATTATGCAGTTCGCAGGAGATCTGGGCAGATCTTAACGTTGGTCGCGACTACCGGCCACCGAAAGCCAGACGACGAACACGCTCACATGATACCGCTGGAGCCCCCCGCTTCGCACCACGGAACTTGGGACCGACCGGCCGTGCTCCTC